>JAFGVJ010000277.1 GCA_016938055.1 Prolixibacteraceae bacterium | reverse complement strand
ATTCCCGAGTTGTAAAGCAAATGGACGTGTTGCACCATGCGGGAATAGGAAGCTTTAACAGACCAGTCATCGTTCATCTTATAACGAAATGACAGCCGGGGCTGGGGATGGAGATAGGTGGTGTCTTCCACCGCGTAGGCCGAAAGGTGGATTCCTGCATTGATGCTCAATTTTGAACTGACTTTGATGTCATCTTCAACAAAGGCATCGAATTCGTTGCCATCGATGGTCTTGTTTCCATAAACCGTTTTTAGGCTGGTACTATCACCAAATAAGTTGGCATCCATTACTGTTGTAACTCCGGGAGTAAACCGGTGATTCATGTATTGTGCGCCAAATTTAATGGCATGTTTGCATGCAGGGTAGTAATCAAAATCGATTTTGACGGAATAGTCGCGGATGCCTGAGTGATAAATGTAGGCATTTTCCGATGAGGTTTTATCTACCAGATCGTTGATGATGTCATGAAATTCCGTGTCAAAAATGTATTTACTGTAGGTCGCCGTTGTATTGCTGAACAATTTTGGAGAAAGCATGTAGTTCCATCGAACCGAAGCAATAGCGTTCCCCCAGCCCATACCAAAGCGAGTAATTGATTCTTGTGTGGCATTGTCATACCCGTCGGTGTACGACCAGGCATTGTACATGGTTTCACTATAATTTCCCTGATCTTTGCCATAATAACCGCTCAGGTATAAGCGGCTGCGGTCAGAAAAGATGTGGTTCACCTTCAGGTTGAAATCGTGAAAATAGGCGCTAAAGTTCAGGTCTTGATTGTTCTTTTTGTTGGTGATCATGAAAACCGGTTTGGCCAGGATGTCGGCATACGAGCGACGTGCCGAGAGCATGAACGAAGTTTGATCTTTTTTAATGGGGCCTTCCAACATGATCTTTGAAGTGAGCAATCCAATGGCGAAGTCGCCATGCAGTTCTTTCATGTTGCCATCTTTCATGCTTACATCTACAACCGACGATAGTCGACCTCCAAAGCGGGCAGGAAAAGCACCCTTATACAGCTTAACCGATTTAAGTGCGTCGGGGTTGAAAACAGAAAAAATACCCAGTAAATGACTTGGGTTATAAACCGGTACACCATCGAGGAGGTATAGGTTTTGGTCGGGGCCACCGCCTCGCACATAAATGCCGCTGGTGCCTTCGGTACCGGCCTGCACCCCGGGTAATAACTGGATCACTTTCAGGATATCCGCTTCGCCCAAAATGGACGGAACTTTTGTCAATTTTTGGATGGGCATATCAATCATACTCATTTGGGATTCTTCAATCTTGTCGATTTTAGCCCCAGTTATGGTTATTTCTTCCAGTTCATCAGTTTTTCCTCGCAAGGAAATATTCAGCGTAGTGTCTCTTTCTAAATTGATGATGAAAGTTTGAGTTTGATAGCCCATGTATGAAACCAACAGTGTTAAATTTCCGGTTAGGGCTGAATAACTGTAAAACCCGAAATTATTCGAGATTGTTCCCACGTAGGTATCGGGATTGTAAATGCTGGCATTAATCAGCCGCTCGCCACTTTCGGCATCGCTAATGTAGCCGTGAATGGTAGCCCTCACAACTTTCTTTTTCTCAGGTTGGGCGTTTTCGAAAAGAGTGATCTTACCCGCAATTTCTTTAAACGAAATATTGGTGCCTTTGAATAGGTTAGTGAGTACATTACTTAGCGGCTGTTTAGTGAATTCACCGCTGATTTTTTTGTTCAGGTCGTTTAGGTTGGAATAGGCAAAGGCAATTCCGGTTTCCTTTTCGATGCGTTTGATGGCGGTTTTCAGGATTTCGTTTTCGAACTTGATGGTGATTGTTTGGGAAAGGGTGGTTTCCTGGGAGTGGCCTTTGAAAGGGATAGTCCATAAGATGAGTATCCCAATCAAGAGCAACAAACGTAGTTTAATTAATTTCATAGTTGTTGGGGGTTTCCATAATGGTTAAGTTAAGGGTGATTTTCAGGATTTCGAGAATGTCTTTTTGTTCGGTTTTCTCAAAGCGGGCTGAAAATTGTAAGTCTTCCAGGTCTTTGTCTAGTATAATTGGTTTAGCGTAAAAGGTGTTCAGGTCGTGTACCACGTCGCGTAACGGGGTATCCTCAAACAAGAATACCCCGGTTTTCCACGACAAGTAGTTGGGATTGGTAATTTGGGATTTGATCACGCCCGATTTTGTGGCCAACGCCACATCATCAGGCAAAAGGTTGATGTTTGATTCAGAGAAAGCCGATTTGACATTCACCTTTCCGGTAGATACGGTGACTTCGGTTTTCAACGAATCGGTATTGACGTTCAACGTAGTTCCTAAAACAGTGACGGTCGAATGATTGGTTGCTATTTTAAAAGGTTTCTTTGGATTTTTGGTCACTGCAAAAAAAGCTTCCCCTTCGAGCTTCACGGTCCGGCTTTCCCCGTTAAATTTTTTTGGGTAATAAAGTTTTGAATTCCGGTTGAGCCAAACTGTGGTCCCATCGGCCAGTAAAACGGAATCGATTTGCTGAGCCTGCGTATAAGCTTCCATCATGACCGGGTCGTTATGCCTTTGCATCAAATAAAAGGCCAACAGGCTGCCAATGATCAGAACAATGGCTACTGCTGCAATCCGCCTTAACGGAGCAATTGATTTACGATTTGTTTGGCTCTTTATCACCTTCTTCCATGCTTTTTCAGCATCAAAATCAGTGATGTTTATGCTGGCATTGCTTTGCCATAGGTTTTTCAAAACAATGTATTCCTGTAGCTTACTTTGTTTGAACTGCTCAATTTGCTGTTCTTCTTCCAGATTGGTTTGTTGCTGAAAATGTTTTTCGAGCAAAGAATAAATCGATTGTTTCATTTTTCAGGGTTTTGCCGTATGCTTTTAATAACCTGTCGGAGAAAATACGGTGTACCCCTAATGTGTGATAGATTTTTTTTTTGAAGATTGAGGTGTGATGATTTTTAATCCCCTTTAGTTAATGCCCGTTAGAAACGGGTGGTCCTAAAATAAACCGAGCAGGAAATAATGTTCTTCTTTTAAGATAACTCTCAATTTCTTCAGTGCGCTGCCTATTTGGTTCTCGACTGTCTTCTGTGAGAGGTTTAGCTCTTCGGCAATTTCTTTGTAGGTAAGTTTACTCACACGGCTCAGCAAAAATACCTCTCGGATTTTTGGCGGTAACTTGGCAGCATAGTAATGAAATAAGGGTTCAATGTCATCTTCTGAAATGTCGTGGAATTCGCTTGCCGCTTCTTCAATATTATTCAGCGAAGTTGTTGTTGTTTTTTGTCGCAAAAAATCGATGCATTTGAAGCGGACACTTCGGAGCAAATAGGCTTCTTTATTTTGAATCGCATTCAGATTGTTTTTTTCGAACAATTGAATAAACAAGCCCTGAACAATGTCTTCAGCCTGATCATGGTCGTGTATTATCCGGGCTGCATAGTTGCATAGAGGCGAATAATATTGGTGAAATATGTTTTCGAAGGTTTTAATTAAAAATTTCGGTTTAAATTCATGTGTGAACATGCCCATTCAGTGCGGTAAATTTAATTATTTCGAGAGAAACAAAAATTCCCTGCAATTTACATACAGGATAGCACCCTGATTGGAATTGTTGTTAAAAGGAAAGACCCTCAACTATCAAAGCCGAAGGTCTTTTGAATCTTTACGGGGTGATTGATTGATCAATTGAGGATTAACCGACTACTGCCCGACAGCAGAGGTCAGTAAGCGCAGGTAATAAACGCCCCCGGCTGTGTGACCGGGTTTGGCCTGAAATTTTACCGTGATGTAAGATTTACCCATCAGGAGTTCATCGGGAATTGGATAAAGCACATTTACGAATTCATCCTTTTGCCACTT
>JAFGVJ010000276.1 GCA_016938055.1 Prolixibacteraceae bacterium | reverse complement strand
TCGGGGAAAATCCATTCGTCGTACTGTGGCTTGATGTTCCTGGTTTTGATACCCTTCAGTTTTTTCAAGCCGGCCATGTCAATTTCATTGTCGAAGTGACCAATGTTTCCAACTATGGCACGGTGCTTCATATTCGACATGTGTTCTGCCGTAACAATGTGGAAGTTCCCGGTGGTTGTAATGAAAATATCACCCTGACCTATCACTGATTCCAGTTTCCTCACCTCGTAGCCTTCCATGCTGGCTTGCAGGGCGCAAATCGGGTCAATCTCGGTCACAATTACCCGGGCCCCCTGGCCTTTCAACGATTGTGCACAACCTTTGCCCACATCGCCGTAGCCACAAACCACGGCAATTTTACCGGCCATCATCACATCGGTGGCGCGGTTTAAACCATCCACCAACGAATGGCGGCACCCGTATAAGTTATCGAATTTCGATTTGGTGACAGAGTCGTTCACATTGATGGCTGGGAAAGGCAGTGTGCCATTTTTGGCCATCTCGTACAAGCGGTGAACGCCCGTGGTTGTTTCTTCCGAAACGCCTACGATCGAATCACGGGTTTTACGGAAACGATCGGGAGTTTCAGCCTGAATTTTCTTCAATGCTTCCAGAATGACGCCCCACTCTTCCGGTTCGTTTTCTGCATCAAATGCCGGAATACCGTTCACTTCAAATTCGGCCCCCTTGATCACCATCATGGTGGCATCGCCACCATCGTCGAGGATCAGGGTAGGATAGCTGCCATCGGGCCATTGAAGGGCCTGTTCGGTGCACCACCAGTATTCGGGAAGGGTTTCACCTTTCCAGGCAAAAACCGGCACACCCTGCGGGTCTTCTAGGCTACCATTCTTTCCTACAACCACTGCTGCAGCAGCATGGTCCTGTGTAGAGAAGATGTTACAACTCACCCACCTCACATCGGCTCCCAGTTCAACCAGGGTTTCAATCAAAACAGCTGTTTGAACGGTCATGTGCAAACTTCCCATGATGCGGGCACCGGCCAAAGGTTTTGCAGCACCAAACTCTTCCCGGAGGGCCATCAGACCCGGCATTTCAGTTTCGGCCAGTTCAATTTCTTTTCGGCCCCATTCAGCCAGTGTGATATCGGCTACTTTGTAATCCATTTTTATTGCTGTTGCTATTGTCATGCTTAAAAATTTAGGTGGCAAAGATAATACTTCGATGCCGGTTAAAAAATAATCAGCATCAAAACATCTCAAAGACAGGAAAGTTTGATTTAAGAAAGGAGTTTCAGTACAAGCGCTTTATCACGCTCAAGTTGAGTCCGCAGGAGCTCCAGTGAATCGAATTTTTGTTCTTCGCGTACCCGGTGATGAAATTCGAGGGTGACTTCCTGCTGATAAATATCACCATGAAAGTTGAAGAGATGGGCCTCGATGGTTCGGCGGTCGGCATTGGCGTTGATGGTGGGCCGGAACCCGATGTTCAGCATGGCCTGGTATGTTTGGCCTCCAACGGTAGCCAACACCGCATAAACCCCTTCGGCAGGGATGATTTTCCAGGGATCGCTGGCTTCGATGTTGGCGGTTGGAAAACCAATGCTGCGGCCAATCTGGTTACCCACAGCAACTGTTCCGTGAATGGTAAAACGATAGCCCAGGTAGTTGTTTACCTTTTCGATGTTGCCTTCCTGCAGGGCTTGCCTGATTTTGGAAGAGCTGATATCCACATGGTCCATCACCAAAGCATCGATCTTTTGGACGCTGAAGCCCAGGGTTTCCGACAAAGCTAGAATGTTTTCGTAGCTTCCTTCGCGGTTGCGGCCTAGTCGATGATCGTGCCCCATGACCAAGGTATGCAGTTGCATTTGCCCCACCAGAACCTCTTCAATGAACTCACGGTAAGTGAGTTTTGCAAATTCGGGCGAAAAGGGATACACCACCAGGTGATCGATCCCGGCCAAGCGAAGTTGTTCCGTTTTTTCTTCAAGGGTGGTAAGCAGCCGAAGGTTGTTTTCATTGCCCGATACCACTAACCTGGGATGCGGGTAAAAGGTGAAAATCACACTTTCGCCCCCTACCTCACTGGCGATAGTTTTCAGCTGGTCAATCACCTTACGGTGACCCAGATGAACCCCGTCGAAGGTACCGATGGTCACCACCGGGTTTAGGGCTTTGAAATGCCTGATGTTGTGATGAATGATCAAAACCTGACTTTTTATTAAGCGGAGCAAAAGTAAGGAAAATGTTTGAATGGACTGCTCATGCATCGCAGAAGGTTAAAGATGAGGCTAGGGTTAAGGTTGAAAGGTTGGCGTTGTTGCCTTTGTTGCAACTTTTATTCAATGGAATACTGATGATACCCACTGATTCGCAATTATTCCACCCTTTTTTAAAAAAATCAACCCTCTTCACCCTTCAATTTCTGGCTAATTTTATGCAGAAAATAAAATCTGATTCCAATGAAGAAGCTTTCGATCACTTTGCTGCTCAGCTTTGCGCTGGCAGTCATTACCTTTTCTGGTTGTACACCACAACAAAGCAGCTACACGGGGCCTGAAAAAGACAAGTCCCTTTACGGTCCACAAGCAAAAAATTATGAATTGCCTGTTGTGAGCGGAAGTATTTATTACGTGGCCCCCGATGGCGACCTGGCTTCGCCTGGCAACGAACTCAGCAAACCCACCACCATCGAAGCGGCCGTTACCCGGGCACAAACCGGCGATGCCATTGTTTTGCGGGGCGGAACATACCGAACCGGGAACCTCACCTTTAACCAGGGCATCGTTTTCCAGGCCTATCAAAACGAACTACCCGTATTCAAAGGCACACTGGTGGCCGGAAACTGGGAAAAAGCAGCTGACGGGCTTTGGAAAACAAAATGGGATTACCTCTTCCCTGCCGGTCCGGAAAGCTGGTGGCGACGTGAAAGGGAGGAAAAACATACGCCCCTGCACCGTTTTAACAACGACGGTGTTTTCATCGACGGTCAATTTTTAATGTCGGCAGGAAGTTTAGCCGAGGTGAACGAAGCGACCCATTACGTTGATTATGAAAAGGGCGAAATCTACATCGGAACTGACCCTGCCGGACAGCTGGTGGAGATCACCGCCTTCCGTAAAGCCATTGTGCGCGTCACCACTGAGATACATGGCAAACAGGCCGATAACATAGGGCCGGTATTCAGGGGCCTCACCATTACCCAGTACCCCGACACCATGGTACACATTGATGGCTATTACCCGCAAGGCATCTCTACCGAAGCGGAACATGGCAAGGATGTGGTGGGCACTGTTTTTGAAGACTGCACCTTTGCAAAATGTTTCCGCATTGCCGTATTTGCCCTGGGCGACAGCATGGTGATGCGCCATTGCAAAATTGAGGATTCCAACACTGAAGGGCTTTACCTGGTGGCTTCGTCGGATGTACTGCTGGAATGGAATATTTTTGCCAACAACAACATTGAGCGTTGGACCGGTTTCTACCCGGCTGCCGTGAAGATTTTCAACCAAACCCATCGTGTACAATGCCGAAACAATCTGATCATCAATCATCCCAATTCCAACGGATTGTGGTTCGACGTGGGCAACGTGGATGGCGTTTTTATAAACAACTGGGTCGAAAACATTGGCAATGTGGATAAATTCGGGCAAGGCGAACACATTTGGTCCAACTACAGTGGCTTCTTCTACGAAATATCGTCACAGGCCATTTGTGCCGGCAATGTGTTCCTGAACTGTGACCAGGGCGCTTTCATCCTTAACGCTGCAAAAGTTGATGTGTACAACAACACCTTTGTGAACAGCACCGCCAGCTTCGGGCGCAACAACCGTGGCGACGATGCCGACCATTTTGGCTGGCACATCCGTACCGGCCCGGCTGTGGATGCCCGCGACCAGCACACCTTCAAAAACAACCTGTTTTATATTGAAGAAAGAATTGACAGGCAGGCGCTTACTGCCTGGCAACCGGCCAACATGTGCGAACGGCTGAACCAGCCCCAGTTCAGTGAAATGAACAACAACCTGTACCTCCGCCAGAAATCCGGCAGCGACCAGGCAATTATCCACTGGAGCCCTGCAAACAACGAAAACTGTTCGGAGAAGATTTTCCAACCCGAAGCACTGGCGGTTTTATATCCTGCTTTTGAAAGCGAAAGCAAATATTTACAGGGTATAGATCAGTCCCTCTTCACGGCATTTTTGCAAAACGATTTCAGCTTAACAACTGACAGCCTGATTGTGCCTGCCGTGCTGCCTGAAAAGCTGGCCACTGCCCTGGGACTTGAAGCAGGAGTGCCAATCTTTATAGGTGCCTGGCCGGGGAAATAAATTGATTCACTCCCAAAGCCATAACTCACCGATGGGATAATGGGAAACATGCCTTTCACTGTTAATTTCCGGTTTGCATCATTGCTGCTATCACCTTCCTTTACCAACGAAGGGTAAACCATAAACGGGTTAATGCGATTATAGGTGTTATATAAACCAAAAGTCCAGGTTCGGACTCCTCGCTTCTTTTGTTTCGAAGCGCTATACGAAAGGTCGAGTCGGTGGTAAGCCGGCGTGCGATAATTATTACGCTCGGCATAATTGCTCACTACTTGAGTGTACCCGTTGATGTTGATTACATACCAATTGTAATTCAACGTTAGGTAATAGCCCGAGGTGTAAACCCACGAAGCGGTAATTTCTTTGTTTTTATTGATTTTGTATGTTGAAACTATCGAAATGTTGTGCCGGCGGTCGTAACTGAACGGAAATACGTTTCCGTTGTTGATCCCTGTAAACTGACGGTCCGATTTAGAAAGCGTATAGGCAATCCAACCCGTTAAATTTCCGGTAGTTTTCTCCAACATCAGTTCCATTCCTTTGGCTTCCCCTGTTCCGGTTAAGATTACATCGGCCCAGTTAGTTACAGTATGATCAATTATCTCGGTTGGTTTAAATTCCAGTAAGTTACTGAGGTTCTTCTTATAAACATCGACCCCCAGGCTGATTCCCTGTGCAAGCTGGTAGTTACCACCAATGGTAAACTGCCACGAGTGCTGGGGAGGTATCCCATCCATTACCGGCAGCCACAAATCGGTTGGAGCACCAAAATTGGAATTGGAAACCAGGTGAACGTATTGTGCATTTACATCGTATGATGTTGAAAACGAAAGCCTGTTGTTGACCCTGTACCTTGCCAATAAGCGTGGCTGAAGGATGGGACGCTCATACCCGTTCAAAAATGAACTGGTACTGCGCAGACCCAGGTTAAAATTCAATTTAGGCACCGGGGTGTAATCGGCTTCGGCATAGGCCGAAAGCTCAATGTTCCTGAATTGCTTCCCATGTTCTGACCGGATATCGGACGAAGGGTCAAAATCGACAAAATTACTGGCACCGGGTATGTAGGTATGCGTAATGGCATCGAAGCCGGTCCGCAAATGAAGATTATTAAGCGTGTAATAATCCAAATCCCATTTCAGGCCAATGTCGTTTACACTGTTGAAAAAGGTAAGCCTGCGTTGTTGAACAAGGCTGTCGGGCCTGCTGTTGCGTTCCTCTTCGAGGTAGCCGTTGGCGTACCGGTAATTCGAATAATATATAGTAGTATTTGAAAAAAGCGATTTGCCCCAAATGCTGTTCCACCTGAAAGCTGCAATTTTGTTCCCCCAGCCCAGGCTGTAAGTTGCTTTGTAAACCGAGATGCTGTCCTTATCCCGATAGTTCATGAAAGCTTCGTCGTTACCGCCGTAAAAACTCAGAAACAATTTGTTCTTTTTATTGATTACATAGTTGGTTTTAAAGGTGAAATCCTGAAAATAATACCCTGCCTGTTGTTCAGCAATGATATAACTGATGGGACGGCTAAAAATATCGAGGTAAGTGCGGCGTGCGGTCACAATAAAGCTCCATTGATCTTTGATAATGGGGCCATCGAGCGCGATGCTCGAAGCAATAATGCCGGCGGTTACCTGTCCGCGCAGTTTTTCGTTGTTGCCTTCTTTTAAACGCAAATCGATTACCGACGACAACCTGCCACCATAGCGAGCCGGCATTGCACCTTTAATGTAAGTTGCACTGTTGATGGCATAGGGGCTGAACACCGAAAAGAAGCCAAACAGGTGGTTCACGTTGTAAACCGGTATGCCATCGAGCAGGAACAGGTTTTGGTCGTTGCTGCCACCCCGAACCGAAAAACCGGATGTTCCTTCGCGTCCGGGTTGTGTGCCCGGTTGCAACTGAATGGCTTTAAGCACATCGCTCTCGCCCAAAAGCGCCGGCAAGCTTTTCATCATTTCGGTGTTGAGCTTCATGGAGGAAAGCCCGTCGTCGAAAGTTCTTTTTCGATCGGCAGTTACAGCAATCTCTGCAATTTCGAGCCCTTTAACCAATTCAATAGTCATGATGGAATCGCCGGCAAGGGTGCCTTCGATAATTTTTGAGCTATAACCCACAAACGAAATCCTGATTTTGTAGTCGTTTTGTGTTCGCAACGAGAAAAAGCCGTACTCGTTGCTAACAACACCACGGTTGGAATTAAGGTCATGAATGGTAGCACCGATCAGCTTTTCGTTGGTGGCGGCATCGACCACATAACCGGACAGTTTGGCTTGCTGGGCGAAAGATCCGTTCAATTTTAATAAAAAAACGACCAACAAAATTAGTAGGAATGTTCGGTTCATTATTTTTCAAGGCTATTTAAATCAATTTCGATTACCTGTAAGGGCATGAGCCAGTCTACTTTGTCCCCATCTTCGGGCATTTGGGTTTTTATATAGCAGCTTGAGCTTCCAAGGTATTCCCCATCCACTAAATAAAAATTGAATTTGTATTGTTGACCTGTGAATGGCCTATCGTATTGTAGGTATACAGAATAGGTAATATTGTTCACAGCAATAGCTACATCAGCATATTCTATATTAATCTCTTCCTGAGTAAAATTTATTAACTTGATCTGAACATTAGAGGATCTACCCAATTCAAACTTATTTTTTGCACCATAGTCAACGCCGAAATTTTGTCCCCCTTTATTTGTGTATTGTGCATTTACCGACAAGGTATCTATTGGTGGAAGAGGAAAATAAAACATTAGGCTAACATCGGTTTCCTTGTCAATCTCCATAGAAAAAAAACCTTCGCTGTTGGTAGTGGCCGAAGCAATAAGCTCCAGGTCGCTCCATTTGGGATTCTCATAACTGTATTCAGGCTTTGGGACATAAAGACCCATTTCAATTCCTTCTATGCTGTCTTTTGACTGAACGTCGATGGCATATCCACCAATATATATTGTTTTTTCGCAAGCCATAAAGGCAAGTGCAACTATTATATAAATG
>JAFGVJ010000275.1 GCA_016938055.1 Prolixibacteraceae bacterium | reverse complement strand
TTAACTATTTTATTATTCACCATTGTGAAAGCCGGTCTGGCTTTTCAGCCTGTTGCCCTGAGCGGTGTAGTTACCAATGCACGCGATGGAGAAACCATCAGTGACATCAGCATTTTTGTAGAAGACCTGAAAACAGGAACCATCACCAACCAAAGTGGTTCGTATTTGCTCTATCTCAAAGAGGGCAGTTATAAAATCATATTTAGCGGAAAAGGATTTCTGAAAAAAGAAATTGAAGTTGAATTGATGGAAGACCATGAACTTTCTGTTGTGTTAACCCCAGACAGTAAGCCTAAATCAAAGGGAAGACTGAAGAAAGAATAGCCCAACATTTTGATAACGAAGTATTGGTATCCAAACCAGCGTTACACGAGGTCATAAAATAGAAAAAGCCCTGTTAAAAACAGAGCTAATTCGTTCCCCTCTTAAACTAAAACACCACCAATAAAAAATCTTTGTTATTTAGATACTTTGATATCTAATGATGACACGAATGTAAACATTTTTTTTAAATCATCAAACATTTTTAAACTTTTATCACTGCAAAGATGTGTTTCGTCAAATTTATTTATCCATTCGTCAATAAAGTCATCTGCTTTTATCATGCCAACATCGTAGCTTGATCAATTACTACAATGTTCTATTTCAGCCATTTATCCAACCATTCGAAGAAGGTCCGGTGCCAAAGCAAGCCATTTTGAGGTTTCAATACCCAGTGGTTTTCATCATCGAAATATAAGAACTGAGCAGGAATGCCTTTCATGATCGCACTGTTGTAGGCGGCCATTCCCTGGGTAAAGGGAATCCGGTAGTCGTTTTGACCATGGATCACCAGGATGGGTGTATCCCATTTTTCCACAAAACGGTGAGGTGAAAAACTGTAGGAACGCTGTGCCACCTTGTTTTCCTTGTCCCAATAAGCTCCTCCCAAATCCCAGTTTACAAACCACATTTCTTCGGTAGTGGAATACATTTGTTCAAAATTGAAAATCCCGGCATGGGATACGAAAGCCTTGAACCTTTTCTCGTGGTTACCGGCCAGGTAGAATACCGAGAAACCGCCATAACTGGCACCAATGGCACCCAAACGGGTTTCATCAACATAGGGTTCCGCAGAAACTGCGTCGATGGCCGACAAATAATCACGGATATTCTGGCCGCCGTAATCGGTGCTGATTTGCTCCAGCCATTCCATGCCAAAACCGGGTAAGCCCCTGCGGTTGGGTGCCACAATGATGTAATCGTTGGCAGCCATCAGCTGAAAATTCCAGCGATATGACCAAAACTGACTGACAGTTCCCTGTGGCCCGCCCTGACAGTACAGCAAGGCCGGATACTTTTTATTTGGATCGAAGTTGGGCGGGTAAATCACCCAAACCAACATGTCCTTGTTATCGGTGGTTTTTACCCAACGCTTTTCAACCTTTCCCTGAACCAGCTGATCGAAAACGGACTGGTTCACTGCTGTGATAGCTTCATCGTTCCCCGTTTCAGGGTTCACCAGGTAGAGTTCATCGGGGTACGACATGGATTGCTTCCGGGCCAACAAACCCTTTGGTGTTAGGGCAAGTGATTTATAATTGTGTACGCCGCTGGTTAAACGCTGAATGGCTGCAGATTCTACATCGATTTTAAAAATCTCATCGGTGGCCTGAATATCACTGATAAAATAAATGCTTTGGGCATCATCGCTCCAAACCACCGATTGTGCACTTTCTTCAAAATGCTCAAAAAGGTTGGTTCTTTCACCACTTGCAACATCGGCCACAAAGAGTCGCGATTGATCGGACTCATAACCATCACGTGCCATGCTTTCCCAAGCCAGCATTTTCCCATCGGGCGAAAAAACCGGATGGTTGTCGTAGCCCATCAATCCTTCAGTGAAATTGATGGTCTTTCCATTTTCGGGATAATAAAACCATATTTCTGAATTGGTTGAAAAAGCATAATCTTTTCCCGATTTTTTCTTGCAAACATAAGCCAGTATTTTCCCATCGGGGCTCCAGGCCAATTGCTCAGTGCCTCCATAGGGTTTGGTGGGTGCATCAAAACGCTCCCCTTCCATGATGTCACTGGCCTGATGAATTCCGGTTTCGTTATAATCGGCCAGAAAAATGTGGTTGTAGTGGTAATCGTGCCAGGCATCCCAGTGACGGTACATCAAATCAGACTCCAAACGGGCATTGGCTTTGGGCAAATCGGGGTAGCGGTCTTTGATTTCCTGATCGAGCTTAACCCTTTTAACAAAGGCAATTTTCGATCCCTCGGGAGAGTATTTGAACCCCGAAATTCCCCCTTCGATGAAAGATATTTGTTTTCGCCCTGTGCCATCGGGGTTCATTTCCCAAAGCTGAAGGTCACCCGATTCTTTGCTCATGAAACCAATTTTTGCACCATCGGGACGCCAAACAGCATCGCTTTCATTTTCAGCAGTATCGGTAATCCGCTCAGTGGTACCATCCGACAACTTGTAAACATACCAATCTTTGTACCCTTTGTCTTCGTCAACCTTATAATGGGTAATACTGAACAACACTTGCTGTTGATCAGGCGAAACAATTTCGCCGCCTATCCGGCCCAGCTGCCACAAGACTTCAGGAGTGAGCCGGTTGGATGTGAGTTCGGGAACCGATGGCGTATAGCCTTTTTCACTTTCCTGTTTTGGAGTGCACGATGCAAGCATAAAGAATACAATGATTAAAGGGGTTGCTTTCAAATTTTTCATTTCTATCAAACATTGGTTAAAACACGGTAGATCACAAAAATATTGTTTTTTCTTTAAGATGCATGTTCAATCCGCACCCTGGCATCAACGGCCACAATACGGTCGCCCTTTGCCAGCAAAGGATTGATATCCATCTCTTTGATTTCGACTGCATAACGCAGGAAGGCCGACAAATGAACCAGTATTTTGGCAAACTCATGTTCACTTACCGGGTCGTTTCCCCGATACCCTTTCAGGATGATACGGGCTTTGATGTTTCGGATCATCGAAGCTGCTTCGTGCATACTCAACGGAGCCAGGCCTGAAGTAACATCTTTCAGCGCCTCAACAAAAATCCCACCCAGTCCGCACAACATAATGTGTCCAAAGGTAGGTTCATATTTGGCGCCAATGAACAGTTCTGTTCCACTCAGCATTTCAGCCATTAACACAGCAGTAGCTCCCTGAATTTGCATCATGCGTTGAAATTCCTTCTCAACGGTTTCGCTGGATTTGATGTTCAAACTCACCCCGTTGACATCAGTTTTATGAATGGGCCCCACTACTTTCATCACCAGCGGAAAACCAATATTCGCGGCTGCTCTATGGGCTTCACTCACGGTATTTACTACAATTTCTTTGGCCCTGGGTATACCGGCAACATCCAATATCTGATGGATTACTTCGGGCGGTTGAAACCCGTTTTTCGTTTTACTGATCAACGCCCTCACCTTATCAACATCCACCTCTTTGAGGTAACCGGGCTCCTGCGAGGGTGGCGGAGTGTTGATCACTTTTGTGAGTGCTTTGCCCAACAACACTTCATCGGGGAAGTTGACGTTTCCATGAGCAATAAAATAAGCCACATCTTCTTTCACATTAATCACCGAAGGAAGAATGGGATAAATGGGTTTCCGGCAGGTCTTCATTTTTTTATCAAGGGTTTGATAGACCTCCCTCACCGGGAAAAGCCCGGGGCTGCCATAAATAACGGCCATGGCATCGATCTCGTCGAAATCATTTTCACAGGCATCGATGATGGCTTCGAGTTGCGCCGCATTGCCGGTAGCCAGAAAATCGATGGGATTTTCTACCGACGAACCCGGAAACAGGATGGTTTTCAAACGCTGCTTGGCCGGTGAATCTTTGATCACCGGAATTTTCAAACCTCCATCTTCAAGTGCATCGGTCAACATTACCGCCGGGCCACCTGCATGGGTAATGATGGCTACATTCTTCCCCTCCAGCTGCTGACTGCTAAAAATACAGGCAACGGTGGTTAATTCCTCACGACCATAACACCTTACAATACCTGCTTTACGAAAAAGCGCTTCAAC
>JAFGVJ010000274.1 GCA_016938055.1 Prolixibacteraceae bacterium | reverse complement strand
TAAAAGACACAAGATGTTGAAATACTGAATTAACTGAGTAAAGTATAAAGTAGTCAATATTGAAAAACAGCATTAAGCTAAGGTGCTTTTGATAAAACCTAAGGTGGTTTTGCTTAAAAGGACACGTGATTTTCACCAAAACCACACGTGAAATTGCATAAAACCACACGTGCATTTCATTAAAACCACACGTGCTTTGTTTGAATCGCGAAAAAACCAGTACTAGGTATTGAATGAATTGAATTGGAGCGAAGCATAAATCGGCGGAGCCAATGAACGGAATAGAATATTTACAAATTTATTCAGGTACTCTTCCAATGACTCTTAAGAAACAACATTCAAACCCTCCCCTAACCCCTCCAAGGAGGGGAACCGGTTAGTGCATGTTTGATGGTTTGTTTCATTGATGATTTACCCCTTATATTAGGGGTGGATTGTTATTGACTATTTTCCAATGACTTGTTCCTGCTAAAAGATGGCTATTTCTTTTTTGCCATTGGCTTTGATCGAAGCGCGAAACATGGCCCGGGTATTGAATTGCATCACCAGGTTTCCCTGATTGTCGACGGCCACGAAACCTCCGGTGCCCTGGTATTGTGTCAGTTTATCGAGGGTTTCACGGGCTGCTTCTTCGAGTGAAAGTTGTTTGTACTCCATGCGGGCGGCTATGTCGCGGGCAATGCCCAGGCGGATAAAATATTCCCCGTGTCCGGTACAGGAAACTGCACAGGTGGCATTATCGGCATAAGTACCGGCACCAATTACAGGAGCATCGCCAATACGGCCCCAGCGTTTCAGGGTCATGCCACCAGTTGAGGTCCCGGCGGCCAGGTTTCCTTTGCCATCGTAAACCACGCAACCAACGGTTCCCATCTTGTCTTTGAGATAGCGCTGTTTAGCCCTTTCGAATTCTTCGAAACGCTTTGCTGTTTTGAAATACTCATTGTCAACCATTTCCAGGCCATTCGCTTCGGCAAAAGAATCGGCCCCCATACCGCTGAGCATGACGTGCGGTGAGGCTTCCATCACTTTTCGTGCAGCCGATATCGGGTTTTTGATCCTGGAAACTCCTGCCACTGCTCCAGCCGTCAGCATACGGCCATCCATGATGGAAGCATCCAGTTCATTTTTTCCGTCCCAGGTAAAAACAGCCCCTTTACCTGCATTGTACAACGGACAATCCTCTAAATATTTCACAACGACCTCCACCACATCGAGTGCTGAACCTTCGTTTTCCAGGATGCTTGCTCCCAGTTGAAGGGCCGAATCGAGTGTTGCGAGATACCTTTGCTGCAAAACTTCAGGCATGTTGGGATCAACATTGCCGGCACCTCCATGAATTGCTATCGTAAAGTTTTGTGAAAATCCTGCCAGAACGAGATGGGTAAACAGTAATACAAACGTTAATTTGAACATAACCAGTCATGTTTAATAGCGTTAAAAGTAGAAAAATTTTGTATAACA
This sequence comes from Prolixibacteraceae bacterium, assembly GCA_016938055.1. Lineage (GTDB taxonomy): Bacteria > Bacteroidota > Bacteroidia > Bacteroidales > Prolixibacteraceae > Roseimarinus. The sequence continues at coordinate 3,452 of JAFGVJ010000274.1, read as the reverse complement.
TACATATTCCACGTATGTAGCTGCCATCTTTTAGCATTATTTCTTTATGTTTGAATCACTGTTAATCCATCGAAGTATCCAATGAAAAAATCCATCTTTTCCCTAATTGTGATCCTGCTATTTTTTGTAAGAATTGCTTTTTCACAAAACGATTTGCAAATTGTTGCCACCAATGTATTACCCGTGATCGATGGAATAGTTGATGACATTTGGGATACAACTGAACCTGTTCAACTGGAGCACATGCTGGTTGGAAGTGCAAGCACTTCTACCGACTTCTCAGCTTATTTTAAAACTTTGTGGGATACTGAAAACCTGTATGTTTTGGTCAACGTTGCCGACGATTCAAAAATCAATGATTCAGATGCTGACTATCAGGACGATGCCATCGAAATTTATATCGATATCGATAACGATAAACTGAATTCTTACGGGGCTAGTGACTACATGTATACATTCTCCTGGGGGAATACAGGGATTAACAACAACGGGCCTACTGACGATTTCCAGTTTAAGCTTGTTGAAACAGCCGGCGGGTATTTACTGGAAGTGAAAATGCCCTGGGCTACGCTTGGACTTTCCGAACCCCAAACCAATGTCCAGCTGGGTTTTGATGTGCATGTGCACGATGACGATGATGGAGGCGACCGGGACAATAAGCTGGCCTGGTTTACTACCATTGATGAATCGTATTTGAATCCGTCGTTGTTTGCAACTGCCGGTTTAGCTGGGAAAATTGATGTGCTGAATCAAGCAGTAAAACCCATCATTTCGGTGAACCGTGGTTTTTATAAAAATCCGTTCGATGCAACGATTTCATCTTCCGTTTACGGAATGCAAATTTATTATACCCTCGACGGAAGCGATCCCCGTACTTCAGCCACTGCAAAGGTTGTTTCCAATCAGGCAGTTGTGCGCATCGACCCGAAGAGCACCACCAACAGAGGGAAAACTCCTGCAGTGGTTTTACGTGCTGCTGCCATCAAGGAAAACTACGCATTTAGTCCGGTGACCACCTGTACTTATATTTTTGTCGATAAGGTGAAGGAACAAACAGAATATCCCGGTCACGACTGGCCTTCGGGCAATTACGTGAACGATCAGGAAATTGATTTGTTGATGGACCCCGATGTGGTGAATGATCCCCGGTATGCCAATTTGATTGACGATGCTTTGCTGGAAGTTCCTACCTTCTCGATTGTGACCGACAATGCCCATCTTTTCGACCCAACTACCGGAATTTACGTGAATGCCTGGGACAACAGGGGTGAAGAATGGGAACGTCCGGCATCCATTGAATTGATCAATCCCGACGGAACAAAGGGTTTTCAAATCGATGCAGGACTCAGGATTCGAGGAGGTTGGAGCCGCCACGGTTATTTCAGGAAACATGCTTTCAGGCTGTTTTTCAGTAGTAAATATGGCGAAGCGAACCTGAATTACCCCTTGTTTGGCGACGAAGGAACCAATGAATTTGACAAGATGGACTTGCGTTGTCCGCAAAATTATTCGTGGAGCAAAGGCGAAAATGAAGCGCCTTATTGCACCTTTAACCGGGATGTTTTCTCGCGCGACCTTCAGCGCGACATGGGGCAGCAATACACTCGCAGCCGCTATTATCACCTTTACGTGAATGGTTTGTATTTTGGCTTGTTCCAAACGCAGGAGCGATCAGAATCCAGTTTTGCAGCATCATATTTTGGCGGTGTTGACTCCGATTACGATGTCATCAAGCATGCCGGCGGAGCTTCGGGTATTGAAGTGAACGATGGAACGATGGATGCCTGGAAAGAAGTTTGGGATTTTTGTGAAGCTGGTTTTGAATCCAACACCAGTTATTACAAAATTCAGGGGCTCAATGCCAATGGAGTACGTGATCCCAAGCTGAAAGTGTTGGTGGATATCGACAACCTGATCGATTACATGAACGTGATTTTCTATACCGGTAATTTCGACGGGCCTTACTCTTCATTTTCGAGCGATGCCAATAATTTTTATGCCATTTACAAACGCGACGGAAAAGAAGGGTTTCAATTTTTTGCCCACGACAATGAACACACACTCTTGATGGATGCCATCAATGTGAGCGTTGGATTGCAGGAAGACCGTGTCAATTTTGGCGATGTTAAAACCAGTAAGCGAAGGATGAGTGTTACATCCATCGATCATTTTCAACCCCAATGGTTGCACTATAAACTTTCACAGAACAAAGAATACAGGGATCGCTTTGCCAATCGGGCTTATGAGCTGTATTACAATAAGGGGCTCTTGACTCCCGAGAAAACAGCGCAGCTTTTCATTCAACGTACCTTGGAGTACGATACTGCAATTGTAGCTGAATCGGCCCGCTGGGGCGATGTTGATGGTGGCAGGCCTTATACCAAAGACGACCACTGGTTTCCAATGGTCAACAGAACAATGAATGAATATTTTCCATTCCGGACAGCCATTGTGATTGACCAACTGAAATATGCTGGATTGATTCCTGCATTGGATGTCCCTGAATTCAGGATGAACAACAATTTGTTGGTGGATAAAACCATTGAAATGTATGCTGGCAATCGTATCACCATACGAAATGGAAATGGTTCGGGGTCCATTAAATTTACAGTCGATGGTACTGACCCGCGTTTACCGGGAGGGCAGGTAGCATCCGCTGCGGTGGATGGCGAGAATCTATACAATTTGAGCATTCTTCAAAACATTACCATCAAAGCCCGTATTTACAACAATGGTGAGTGGAGTGCTTTGCATACCCTCCATATTCAGGTGAACAAGGTTGAAAACGGATTACAGTTTACGGAGATTCACTATAACCCGATGAACGGGAATGGTTTGGCAGGTAGTGAATTCGAGTTTATCGAGTTGAAAAACAGCGGTGACCAGGCCTTCAATTTAGGCGGTTCATCGTTCAGGGGCATCCAGTATACTTTCCCTTCGGAAAGAAGTATTCAGCCCGGGGAATTTATTGTGTTAGCTTCGAGTGCTTATGCATTTAAACTAAGGTATGGTTTTGAACCCGGGGGAGAATACGACGGGCAGCTTGACAATAGTGGTGAGTGTATTGCTTTGATCAGTTCAGCCGGGGATACCCTGATCAGTGTGGTTTATGACGACAAATCGCCCTGGCCTACGGTGGCCGACGGACCGGGATTCTCCATTGTTCCAGCCGTGGATGATTTAACCGCCGATTGGAACGATGGGAACAACTGGAAACCTTCGGCCAAAGAAAACGGGTCGCCCGGAGCCGATGATGAGGTGGTTGAACTGAATAAAATATTGATCAACGAAGTACTGGCCAACAGCACCTACCCGCTGGTCGATGCCATTGAATTGTACAATCCCAACAACACCGATGTAAACATTGGTTATTGGTTCCTTTCCGACAATAAAGATGAACCAAAAAAATGGCAAATCCCGGCAGGTACGATCATTCCAGCCTTAGGATATGT
>JAFGVJ010000273.1 GCA_016938055.1 Prolixibacteraceae bacterium | reverse complement strand
TGGTTTTTTGGTCGCGACAAGCTCAAGGCAGAATTGTCGGCACAAGGCTTGTACCGGGTGAAGTATTTTAGGATTTTTCTCCTGATTATCCGCTTCATTGCACCGGTAGCCATTGCCCTGGTTTTTCTGAACGGATTGGGACTTATTCGAATGTAGGGTACGTTCATGTGACAAAAAGCGGCCTTCGTTAAAAACCATCAGAACTTGTAGCCTCTTTGCTTTACTTTTCCATCATTTTAGCCAAAATTTGGTCTAAAATAATGAATCATGCGCCTGAAAAAACTACTTGGTGATTTGCTGATCATGACCCGTGGTGAACGGAACGGTGTGTTAGTGTTGTTGTTGCTGATTGTTGTGGCCCTGCTGATCAGGTATGTTGGTCCATCAATGTTGGACGACGATCAGCATTATCTGGACTCCATTGATGAAAAAATCAATCAGCTACAGGCTCAAAAAGATGCTCTGGCAAAAAACGAAATTGAATTCGAGGGACTTAGGGATGACGGGGGAGCGCAAGCACCCGATATGCCGCGCTTGTTGTTCCCCTTTAATCCCAATTTGCTGCCATTTGATTCCTTGCTGATGTTGGGCATCCCCGAGCGAACAGCCCGTACCCTGGTGAAATACCGTGAGAAAGGGGGAAAGTTTTACCAGCAGGATGATTTATTAAAAATATATGGTTTTGATTCTGTTCTGTTTCAAAAACTCCAACCTTTTGTTAGCATTATAGAGGTAAAAGAAAGCAGGAAAATCACTGCTGATGCAGCAAGGTTTGTTCCAGCCAAAGAACCAGCCGGGGAAACATGGTACCTGGAAATCAATTCGGCCGATTCGGCCGAGTGGACCCGTTTGCCTGGTGTAGGACCCGTGTATGCAAAGCGTATATGTAGTTTCAGAAAGGCCCTCGGGGGGTTTATGTCCATTGAACAATTGAAAGAAGTATACAAATTTCCCCCCGAGACATATGCATTGATTCTCCCCAGCCTTACCATTGATACCACCAAAGTGACAAGCATCAACCTGAATTTTGCCGATGTGAAGGCCTTGATGCGGCATCCCTATTGTGATTTGGAAGCCGCGAAAAGCATCGTCGCATACCGTTCCGTCAAGGGACCTTATGTTTCAGTTTCGCAGTTGTTGACCGATTCTGTGCTAAGTGCAGAAACCTATCATCGATTTTCGGTTTACCTTCGTGTAAGCCCCTGAAGCAGAATTGTGCGTGAATTCGAAAAAAAAAGTGAATAAGTTTGAATATATTTGAATCATTGTTAAATTTGCGCTCCGATTCAAAAACAATAAACAGTTAATAAAAACCAATATGATTGTAATTCCTGTAAAAGAAGGAGAAAACGTTGAAAGAGCGTTGAAAAGATTTAAGCGTAAAGTGGAGAAAACCGGCGTTATCAAAGAATTGCGTGGTCGTCAGGCATTCTCCAAACCTTCGGTGATCCGCCGGACTGAAATTAAAAAAGCCATTTACATTCAAGGATTGCAACGTCAGGAAGATTAATAAGGGATTTTTCAGAACTATTGATTCAGCTGTTCTGTTATAAATCAAAATCCTTTGTTGATGTTGCATACTGAAGAATTTATTAAATACTTACAGTACGAAAAGCGATTTTCCAGACACACGCTGGTAGCTTACAAAACTGACCTCGATCAATTTATTCAATACATGAATCAATCGGTCGGGGATTTTGACTTTAATGCGGTTACCCCCAGGCAGGTCAGGGGATGGATTGTTAACTTGATGGAAATGGAGATCAATGCCCGCAGCATCAACCGGAAACTCAGCTCTCTTAAATCATTATACAAATACCTGATGCGCCAGGGCCTATCGGAGATTAATCCGGTTGACCTGGTGATCAAACCCAAAACTGCCAAGAAACTTCCGGTATTTGTACAGGAAGTGCATCTCCATCAATTGCTCGACTGGGGTTTCTTTCCCTATGATTTTGATGGAAGGCGCGATCAGTTACTCATCGCCCTCATGTATGGCACGGGAGTAAGGCTTTCGGAACTCAAAAACCTGTTGATGGTACATGTTGACCGAAAAGCCTACACCATTAAAGTATTGGGAAAGCGGAACAAGGAACGTATTGTGCCATATCCGCACAGCGTAGAGGGGCCTTTGAATGATTATTTAAAATTTAGGGAAGAGATTGCTGGCAATACTGGATTTCTTTTTCTAACTTCTGGGGGTAAACAAATGTATGATAAAATCATTTATCGTGTGGTGAACAAATACCTGACCTATGTAACAACCTTAAGTAAGAAAAGTCCGCATGTATTGCGGCACAGTTTTGCAACCCATCTATTGAATAACGGGGCACAGCTTAATGCCGTAAAGGAACTTCTGGGACATTCCAATTTGTCCGCAACTCAAATATATACGCACACTACTTTTGAGAAATTAAAAGAGATTTATAAACAGGCTCATCCTAGGAGCTAAATAGGAGGAAAAATCATGAATATTAAGATTAACGATGTTCATTTCACAGCCGACCAGAAGTTGGTTGAATTTGTCAACAAAAAAGTAAGTAAACTCGATACTTATTTTGACGGTATCATCAACGCCGAAGTAATCATGAAAGTGATCAAGCCCGAAACTACCAACAACAAGGAGGTTGAATTGAAGGTTTCCATTCCGTCGAAAGATTATCTCTTTGCCAAGAAACAAGCCGATACCTTCGAAGAGGCTACTATTCTTTCGATTGAAGCAGTAAGGCGCCAGCTCAAAAAGTTCAAGGAAAAAATCAAGGAAAAATAAATCGAAAAAAATAGTTTCAGATTTGTGTTTTAATTAGAAATATTTATACATTTGCAAACCCTTTTCAGAAAAGATTATTGCTGACAAGGGTTTGTGTTTTTAAAGTCGAAAGACGGTCATGAAAAACTGGGCGGTTTTGGAAACAAGATCGTCCGATTAATGTAAAAGCACATGTTCAAGGAAATATTTAAGCAAACGTTTTTCAAGGCGTTTTTAAAATTAAGGGAAGATACCGAAGCGGTCAAACGGGGCAGACTGTAAATCTGTTGGCTCAGCCTTCGTAGGTTCGAATCCTGCTCTTCCCACCAATCCCGAGTATTTGGGATAAATTCCAGAATATCAAATAACAAATTCCAGAGGAACTGTTTGGAATTTGTTATTTGAGATTTGGTTTTTTTGCGGGAGTAGCTCAGTCGATAGAGCATTAGCCTTCCAAGCTAAGGGTCGCGGGTTTGAATCCCGTCTCCCGCTCAAATTTTAAAAAGTAAACATTGCTGATGTAGCTCAGGGGTAGAGCACTTCCTTGGTAAGGAAGAGGTCATGGGTTCAATTCCCATTATCAGCTCCAACAATTAAAAATAAGATAATTAAATTAGTTAACGTTATCTAATATCTTAGAGTTATGGCTAAAGAAACATTTAAAAGGGATAAAGACCATGTCAATATAGGTACTATTGGCCACGTTGACCATGGTAAAACTACCCTTACAGCTGCTATTACAATGGTATTAGCAAAAAAAGGTTTATCGAAGATTATGTCTTTCGATTCAATCGACAATGCTCCTGAAGAAAAGGAAAGAGGTATTACAATTAACACTGCTCACGTAGAATACGAAACTGCAGTTCGTCACTATGCACACGTTGACTGTCCCGGACACGCCGACTACGTGAAAAACATGGTTACAGGTGCTGCCCAGATGGACGGTGCTATTTTAGTTTGTGCCGCTACCGATGGTCCGATGCCCCAAACCCGCGAACACATTTTGTTGGCCCGCCAGGTAAACGTTCCCCGTATTGTTGTTTTCATGAACAAAGTTGATATGGTTGACGATCCTGAATTGCTCGAACTGGTAGAAATGGAATTGCGTGAACTGTTGAGCTTCTATAAATTCGATGGCGACAACGGTCCGGTTATTCAAGGTTCAGCATTGGGTGCCATGAACGGCGAACCACAATGGGAAGAAAAAGTGATGGAACTGATGGATGCTTGTGATACCTGGATTGAATTGCCTCCACGTGCCATTGATAAGCCTTTCCTGATGCCTGTTGAAGACGTATTCTCAATCACCGGCCGTGGTACTGTTGCTACAGGTCGTATTGAAACCGGTATTGTTCATACTGGTGACGAACTTCAGTTGATTGGTTTGGGTGCCGATGGCCGCAAAACCGTATGTACCGGAGTTGAAATGTTCCGTAAGATATTGGATGAAGGTATGGCCGGTGACAACGTAGGTTTGTTGCTCCGTGGTGTTGACAAGAAAGAGATCAAACGTGGTCAGATCTTGTGTAAGCCAGGAACCATTACCCCACACACTTTGGTGAAAGCTGAGATTTACGTACTGAAAAAAGAAGAAGGTGGACGTCACACTCCATTCCACAACAAGTACCGTCCTCAGTTCTATATTCGTACCCTCGACGTAACTGGTGAAATCACCCTGCCCGAAGGCCGCGAAATGGTAATGCCTGGTGATAACGTAACCATCTCCATTCGTTTGATCTATCCTGTAGCCGTTAACGTAGGTCTGCAATTCGCTATCCGCGAAGGTGGACGTACCGTAGGTGCTGGTCAGATTACCGAGATTATTGAGTAATACTTCAATATTAATGATATAACAGTCCCTTCCCAAAAGGTTGGGACTGTATTTGCGGATGAACTCGACGTGGGAGAAACAGTAAGTTCGAATCTTGCCATCCGCACCAACAAATCAGATGAAGATGAAAATCGGAATTTACGTGAAAGAGTCCTACAACGAGCTGGTGCACAAGGTGACCTGGCCTACGTTGAAGGAACTTCAGAATAGCGCAATAATAGTTATGGTAGCTTCCATCATAATTGCACTGGTAATATTTCTAATGGATTTAGTTTTTGAAAATCTCTTGGATTTTATTTACAGTCTCTTCTATTAAAAATTGAAGTACAAATGAGCGAGATCCAAAAAAAGTGGTATGTTCTGCGAACCATTGGGGGAAAGGAAAAAAAAGCCAAGGAATATATCGAAGGTGAAATTGCTTCTGCTGGACTTCAGGACTATGTTTCGCAGGTATTGATACCTACTGAAAAAGTGTATCAAATTAGAAATGGTAAGAAAATCAGCAAAGAACGTAACTTTTTCCCCGGTTATCTCTTGGTTGAAGCAGCCTTAGTGGGTGAAGTACCCCATATTCTCAGAAATGTTACGAATGTGATTGGTTTCCTTGGCGATACAAAGGGCGGAGAACCCGTCCCCATGCGCATGTCGGAAGTCAATCGGATTTTAGGGAAAGTGGATGAACTCTCCGAACGAGGCGAAGAACTTACAATTCCTTTTGTGGTAGGTGAAACAATTAAGGTGATCGATGGCCCTTTCAACGGCTTCAACGGAATTATCGAAAAGGTAAACGAAGAAAAGAAAAAGTTGGAAGTAATGGTCAAAATTTTCGGTCGTAAAACACCTTTGGAACTTGGTTTTATGCAAGTTGAAAAGGAGTAAAACAACAAATTAAATTTTTGTTATGGCTAAAGAAATTGCTGGATTAATTAAACTCCAAATTAAAGGTGGCGCTGCGAATCCGTCACCACCGGTTGGACCAGCATTAGGCTCGAAGGGGGTCAACATCATGCAGTTTTGCAAGCAGTTCAATGCCCGTACACAAGAACAGGCAGGAAAAGTGCTTCCCGTTGTAATTACTGTATATGCTGATAAATCGTTTGATTTTATCATCAAACAACCTCCCGTAGCTATTCAACTTCTTGAAGCAGCCAAAGTGAAAAGCGGCTCAGCTGAACCTCACATTAAAAAAGTGGGCGCTGTTACCTGGAACCAGGTAAAAGAAATTGCTGAAACCAAAATGGTTGATTTAAACTGTTTCACACTTGACGCTGCAATGAGAATGGTTGCTGGTACTGCCCGCAGTATGGGGATTGCTATTACAGGTGATTCTCCATTTAATTAAACATTTAATTATTGATTAAAATGGCTAGAATTACTAAGAATAAAAAACTTGCTTTAGAGAAGCTTGAAAAGGGGCGCTTGTACACCCTCGCTGAAGCAGCCAGTTTGGTGAAGGAAATTACCACCACCAAATTCGATGCTTCTGTCGATATCGACATTCGCCTGGGTGTTGATCCCCGGAAAGCTAACCAAATGGTTCGTGGCGTTGTTTCCTTGCCACACGGAACCGGTAAAGAAGTGAGGGTTCTGGCTTTGGTAACTCCTGATAAAGAACAGGAAGCAAAAGATGCAGGTGCTGATTTCGTTGGCCTCGATGACTACCTTGAAAAAATCAAAGGTGGTTGGACCGATGTCGATGTTATCATTACCATGCCTCCGGTGATGGGTAAATTAGGCCCCCTGGGACGTATTCTCGGTCCTCGTGGTCTGATGCCAAACCCCAAAAGCGGTACTGTTACCATGGATGTTGCTAAAGCAGTTCAGGAAATCAAACAAGGTAAAATCGATTTTAAAGTTGATAAGTACGGAATCGTTCACACTTCGGTTGGAAAAGTATCTTTTACTCCCGATAAAATTGTAGACAATATCCACGAATTTGTCAATACCATCGTAAAATTGAAACCTGTTGCTGCAAAAGGTACTTACATCAAGAGCATTTACCTGTCAAGCACCATGAGCTTGGGCGTTCAGGTAGATCCCAAATCTGTACAGGAATAATATTTGAATTATGAAGAGATCAGAAAAACAAGACATTATTGATAGCCTGGTTCAGGAGATTAATTCATACAATCATTTTTACCTTGCAGATATTTCGGGCTTGAATTCAGAAAAAACCAGCGATTTACGCAGGATCTGTTTTCAAAAAGATGTAAAACTGATTGTCGTTAAAAACACACTACTTAAAAGAGCCATCGATGCTTCCGACAAGAACGCCGATGAACTCTATGTCGCTCTGAAGGGCAATACATCATTGATGTTTTCCAATTCCGGAAACGTTCCTGCTAAATTGATTCAGGAATTCCGCAAAAAGAACAAAAGGTTAGACCGTCCGGTTTTTAAAGCCGCGTATGTCGAAGAGTCTGTTTACGTTGGTGAAGACCAATTCGAGGCACTCGTCAACCTCAAGTCTAAGGAAGAACTCATTGGCGATGTTATCGCACTTCTTCAATCACCAGCCAAAAACGTTATCTCTGCTTTACAAAGTGGCGGTCAAACCATCGTTGGTGTTCTTAAAACCTTATCAGAGAAAGAGTAATAAATTATTGATAACATTTTAAATCGTTGTTACAATGGCAGATTTAAAAAAACTTGCAGAAGAATTAGTAAACCTTACTGTTAAAGAAGTTAACGAATTAGCAGGTATCTTAAAAAGTGAATATGGCATCGAACCCGCTGCTGCAGCTGTTGCTGTAGCCGGCCCTGTTGCTAGTGGTGATGCAGCTGAAGAAGTTGTTAAAACTGAGTTCGATGTAATCCTTACTTCAGCTGGTCAATCCAAATTGGCTATCGTGAAACTGGTCAAAGAACTGACCGGTCTTGGGCTGAAAGAAGCTAAAGAAGTCGTTGATGCTGCTCCTAAGGCCATCAAGGAAAAAGTTTCTAAGGAGGAAGCTGAAGCTCTTAAACAACAATTGGTTGAAGCTGGAGCCGAAGTTGAACTTAAATAAGGTCTACAACCCCTTTACGGGTTGCAATGGTTTAGTCCCGATATCTATCGGGATTAAGCCTTTTTGTGTTTTATACTTTAAGTTCAATAAATACATCACGTAAATGTCTTTGAATACTGTAAATCAAAGGATTAGTTTTTCGTCAACGAAAAATACTTTCGACTATCCCGACTTTCTTGAAATACAAATCAAGTCATTCATAGAGTTTTTTCAATTAGGCTCTACCCCGGAGATTAGGAAAAACGAAGGATTATCCCGTGTTTTTGAGGAGAACTTCCCCATCACCGATACACGAAACAATTTTGTACTCGAGTTCATCGATTATTATATCGACCCCCCGCGCTATTCTATCCAGGAATGCATCGAAAGAGGTTTAACCTTTAGCGTTCCACTCAAGGCCAAAATGAAATTGTACTGTACTGACCCCGAACATGAAGACTTCGATACCGTTGTACAGGACGTTTATCTCGGTACTATTCCTTACATGACCGAACGTGGTACCTTCATTATCAATGGTGCCGAAAGGGTCATCGTATCACAGTTGCACCGTTCTCCCGGAGTTTTCTTCGGTCAGAGTGTTCATGCCAACGGCACAAAACTTTATTCGGCCCGGATCATCCCTTTCAAAGGATCATGGATCGAATTTGCGACAGACATCAACAATGTGATGTATGCCTACATCGACCGTAAAAAGAAATTGCCCGTAACCACCCTGCTTCGCGCTATTGGTTATGAAGGCGATAAAGACATTCTCGAAATTTTCGACCTGGCCGATGAAATCAAAGTCTCCAAATCGAGTCTGAAAAAACTCGTGGGCCGAAAGCTGGCCGCCCGTGTACTGAAAACCTGGGTGGAAGATTTTGTCGATGAAGATACTGGTGAAGTGGTTTCCATTGAAAGGAACGAAGTGGTCATCGACCGCGAAACCATCATGGAAAACGACCATGTTGACCTGATCATCGATTCTGGCGCCAAAACCATCCTCCTGCACAAGGAAAATGCTAACTTGCAGGACTATGCCATTATATACAACACCTTACAAAAAGATCCCTGTAACTCTGAAAAAGAAGCAGTGCTGCATATCTACCGTCAACTTCGGAATTCCGAACCGCCGGATGAATCAACTGCCCGCGAGGTCATTGACAACCTCTTCTTTTCAGACAAACGATACGACCTGGGAAATGTTGGCCGTTACCGGATCAACAAAAAACTGAACCTCGATATCGACATCGATACCCGGATTCTGACCAACCAGGACATTATTGAGATCATCAAGTACCTTATTCAGCTGGTGAACTCAAAAACCGATGTTGATGACATCGACCACTTGTCAAACCGTCGCGTCAGAACTGTAGGCGAACAAATGTTCAACCAGTTTGGCGTAGGTTTAGCCCGTATGGCCCGTACCATCCGTGAAAGGATGAATGTACGCGACAATGAAGTGTTTACCCCCATTGACCTGATTAACTCGAAGACCCTGTCGTCGGTAATCAATTCATTCTTTGGAACCAACGCCCTGTCGCAGTTCATGGACCAAACAAACCCGCTGGCCGAAATGACCCACAAACGCCGGATGTCGGCTTTGGGACCAGGCGGTCTTTCACGCGAAAGAGCAGGTTTCGAAGTACGTGACGTACACTTTACCCACTATGGCCGTTTGTGCCCCATTGAAACACCCGAAGGACCAAACATCGGTTTGATTTCTTCCTTGTGTGTGTTTGCCAAAATTACCGACCTCGGTTTCATTTCCACACCCTACCGGAAAGTAAGTAACGGACAGGTTGATTTGACCGACAACGGAGTGATTTATCTCACTGCCGAAGAAGAAGAAGGCCAGGTGATTGCACAGGCCAATGCGCCCATTACCAACGAAGGAAATTTCATCAACCCCAGGGTGAAAGCCCGTTTGGAAGGTGACTATCCTGTGGTTGAACCTTCCGAAATCCAGTTGATGGACGTTGGTCCCAACCAGATTGCTTCAATCGCTGCTTCGCTCATCACCTTCCTGGAGCACGATGACGCCAACCGTGCCCTCATGGGATCCAACATGATGCGCCAGGCTGTTCCGCTCATCAAACCCGAAGCCCCCATTGTGGGAACAGGTTTGGAAGAAAGGGTAGTGACCGACTCTCGTGTACACATCACCGCCGAACAAAATGGTGTGGTGGAATACGTGGATGCCAACGAAATTGTGATCCGCATTGACCGTACCGACGAAGAACGTTTTGTCAGCTTTGAGTCAGACCTCAGAACCTATAAATTACCAAAATACGATAAGACGAACCAGGGAACCAGTATCACCCTGCGCCCGATTGTCAAAAAAGGCGAACGTGTAAAAGCCAAACAAATCCTCACCGAAGGCTATGCCACCGAAAAGGGTGAACTGGCCCTTGGACGTAACCTGAAAGTGGCTTTCATGCCCTGGCAAGGTTACAACTACGAGGATGCCATTGTGATTTCTGAACGCATTGTTCGCGAAGACATCTTTACTTCGGTTCACATCGATGAACACTCTTTGGAGGTTCGTGAAACCAAACGTGGATTGGAAGAGTTTACCTCCGATATTCCGAATGTGAGTGAAGATGCTACCCGTAACCTCGATGAAAACGGTTTGATCAGGATTGGTGCCAACGTAAAACCCGGCGACATCCTCATTGGGAAAATTACTCCCAAAGGAGAATCGGACCCTTCACCCGAAGAAAAATTGCTTCGTGCCATCTTTGGCGACAAGGCCGGAGATGTGAAAGACGCTTCACTGAAAGCTTCACCATCGTTAAGTGGCGTTGTTATTGGCAAGAAACTTTTCTCCAGGGTCATCAAAGAGAAAAAGGGGCGTACTTCATCCAAATCCGTATTGGAGCAAATCGATGAGGTATTTGACCGCAAAATTGCAGCTCTTCGTTCCGATTTGGAAGACAGACTCTTCCAGCTGGTGAATGGAAAAACTTCTCAGGGAGTTCGTGATTATTACGGTGGAGAAGTCATCAACAAAGGGGTTAAATTCACCCTGAAACAACTTCAGGAGGTCGATTACCTGGTGGTAAACCCCAACAAATGGACCACCGATGCTGATAAAAACAACATGATTCGTGACCTGATCAACAATTTTGTGGTCAAGTATAAGGAACACGAAGCTGTTGCCCGCCGTGAAAGGTACAACGTTACCATTGGTGACGAACTGCCCACCGGCATCATTCAGCTGGCCAAAGTGTACATTGCCAAGAAGCGCAAGCTGCAAATTGGTGACAAGATGGCCGGACGTCACGGTAACAAAGGGATTGTGTCGCGTATTGTTCGCGACGAAGACATGCCTTTCCTCCACGACGGAACGCCTGTCGACATTGTGTTGAACCCGCTGGGTGTACCTTCGCGGATGAACCTGGGTCAGATTTATGAAACCGTTTTAGGTTGGGCAGGCAAGGAACTTGGACTGAAGTTTGCCACTCCGATTTTCGACGGAGCAACACTGGAACAGATTACTGATTATACCGATAAGGCTGGTATTCCTGCTTTCGGACGCACTCAGCTGTACGATGGTGAAACGGGTGAACCCTTTGACCAACCGGCAACTGTAGGGATCATTTACATGCTGAAACTGGGCCACATGGTTGAGGATAAAATGCATGCCCGTTCCATTGGACCTTACTCGCTCATTACCCAGCAACCCCTGGGTGGTAAAGCACAGTTTGGTGGACAGCGTTTTGGTGAAATGGAAGTTTGGGCGCTCGAAGCATTCGGCGCAGCACACATCCTGCAGGAGATACTGACGGTGAAATCGGATGATGTCATCGGTCGTGCCAAAGCTTATGAAGCCATCGTGAAAGGCGATCCTATGCCACAACCCGGAATTCCCGAGTCACTCAATGTGTTGTTACACGAGTTACGCGGTTTGGGTTTAAGTGTGAACATGGACTAATGCAGTACCGGTTCGCCGGATGATAATTTGAATAAAATAGTAATCTAATAATCGTAGATATAAATGGCTTTTAGAAGAGAAAATAAAGTAAAGAGTAGCTTTAGCAAAATCTCTATCAGCTTGGCTTCGCCCGAAGAGATTCTTGAAAGATCACATGGGGAAGTCTTAAAGCCTGAAACAATTAACTACAGGACATACAAACCCGAACGCGACGGTCTATTCTGTGAAAGAATTTTCGGTCCCGTAAAAGACTATGAATGTCATTGTGGAAAATACAAACGTATCCGTTATCGCGGAATTGTTTGTGACCGTTGTGGTGTAGAGGTTACTGAAAAGAAAGTACGCCGTGAGCGCATGGGACACATCTCGCTGGTGGTTCCCGTTGCACACATCTGGTATTTTAAATCCTTGCCCAATAAAATAGGATACCTGCTGGGTTTACCCACAAAAAAACTGGATAGCATTATTTATTACGAACGCTATGTGGTGATCAATCCGGGTATTAAAAAAGCCGATGGAGTGGCTTACCTCGATTTCCTGACCGAAGAAGAGTACCTCGACATTTTGGACACGCTGCCCAAAGAAAATCAGTTGCTCGATGATGAGCACCCCGACAAATTTATTGCCGACATGGGTGCCGATGCACTTTACCGCTTACTGGAACGCGTTGATCTGGACGAACTATCGTACGATTTGCGCCATAAGGCAGGAAATGAAACATCGCAACAACGTAAAAACGAAGCACTGAAACGCCTGCAGGTGGTGGAAGCTTTCCGTGCCAGCAAACAGCTGAACCGTCCGGAATGGATGATCGTGAAAGTTGTGCCGGTGATTCCACCCGATTTGCGTCCCCTCGTTCCGCTCGATGGTGGCCGTTTCGCCACTTCCGACCTGAACGATTTATACCGCAGGGTCATCATTCGTAACAACCGTTTGAAACGTCTCATCGAAATCAAAGCTCCCGAAGTCATTCTTCGGAATGAAAAAAGGATGCTTCAGGAATCGGTCGATTCATTGTTCGATAACTCCCGCAAATCCAATGCGGTCAAAACTGAAAACAACCGGGCTCTGAAATCATTGTCCGATAGTTTAAAAGGAAAACAAGGACGTTTCCGTCAAAACCTTTTGGGTAAACGTGTAGATTATTCTGCCCGTTCGGTGATCGTGGTCGGACCCAGTCTGCAACTCCACGAATGCGGTATCCCGAAAGGCATGGCTGCCGAATTGTACAAACCATTCGTGATCAGGAAACTGATTGAACGGGGGATTGTTAAAACAGTGAAATCGGCCAAGAAAATTGTCGATCGCAAAGATCCTGTGGTTTGGGACATTCTTGAAAACGTGATGAAGGGACACCCCGTTTTACTGAACCGGGCGCCCACCCTGCACCGTTTGTCCATTCAATCGTTTCAGCCAAAATTGATTGAAGGGAAAGCCATTCAGTTACACCCGCTGGTATGTACCGGTTTTAACGCCGACTTCGATGGCGACCAAATGGCTGTTCACCTGCCCCTTGGCAATGCTGCCATCCTTGAAGCTCAATTGCTGATGCTTTCATCCCACAACCTCTTGAACCCCTCGAATGGTGCACCTATAACTGTTCCATCGCAGGACATGGTACTGGGCTTGTACTACATGACCAAGCATCGTGCAGGGGCTAAAGGCGAAGGTCTTCGCTTTTATTCACCCGAAGAAGCCATTATTGCTTACAACGAAGGGAAAGTTGACTTGCATGCCATTGTAAAATGTAAAGTTGACGACATTGACGGTGAAGGCAAACCCATCAATCATACCATTGAAACAACCATAGGGCGGATTCTATTCAACCAATCGGTTCCAACCGAAGCTGGTTATATCAACCAGTTGTTGACGAAGAAAGCATTGCGCGATATTATTTCGTTCGTACTCAAGCAAACCAACAATGCCACTACAGCCAACT
The DNA here is from genome assembly GCA_016938055.1 of Prolixibacteraceae bacterium. Taxonomy (GTDB): domain Bacteria; phylum Bacteroidota; class Bacteroidia; order Bacteroidales; family Prolixibacteraceae; genus Roseimarinus. Next base: position 3,494 of record JAFGVJ010000273.1, on the reverse strand, counting down.
TCCTTGACGATATCAAGAACCTTGGTTATAAAATGGCCTATCGGGGTGGACTTTCGTTTAACCTATACGATGTAATCATTCCCGACGACAAATCCGAAATGGTTCAGGAAGGTTATGACGAAGTAGAAGAGATCATGACCAACTACAACATGGGTTTCATTACCAACAACGAACGTTACAACCAGGTAATTGACACCTGGACACACGTGAACGCCAAGTTGACCCAGGTGGTGATGAAAACACTGAGTAGCGACCGTCAGGGCTTCAACCCTGTTTACATGATGTTGGATTCAGGAGCCCGTGGTTCAAAAGAGCAGATCCGCCAGTTATGCGGAATGCGGGGACTGATGGCGAAGCCACAAAAATCAGGAGCAACTTCGGCCCAGATTATCGAAAACCCCATTCTTTCGAACTTTAAAGAAGGTTTGTCGGTACTCGAATACTTTATATCAACTCACGGTGCACGGAAAGGTTTGGCCGATACCGCTTTGAAAACTGCCGATGCTGGTTACCTGACCCGTCGTTTGGTCGATGTTGCTCAGGATGTAATCATTACAGAGAAAGACTGTGGCACACTCAGGGGACTCATCGCGTCTGAAGTCAAAAAGAATGAAGAAGTTGTTTCTTCACTCTATGACCGGATTTTGGGTCGTTGCAGTGTTCACGATATATATCATCCGCTTACAGGCAAACTGATTATCCGTTCAGGTGACGAGTTCTCCGAGGAAATTGCTGCCGTGATTGAAAGCTCACCCATCGAAAGAGTCGAAATCCGTTCGGTTTTGACCTGTGAGTCGGCCGTTGGGGTTTGTTCCAAATGTTACGGTCGCAACCTGGCCACCGGCCGGATGGTTCAACGTGGTGAGGCTGTGGGTGTAATTGCCGCACAATCCATTGGTGAACCTGGTACTCAGCTTACACTTCGTACCTTCCACGTAGGGGGTATTGCAGGAAACATATCGTCACAATCGACCATCGTTTCACGCTACGACGGGATTGCTGAAATTGAAGAGCTCCGTAGTGTTGAGAAAAAGACCGACGATGGAAGAATCATGGACATCATTGTAAGTCGTTTGGCCGAATTGCGCATTGTGGACAAAAACACCGGAATTACGGTGGCCAACCACAACCTGCCATACGGCGCCAAACTCTACATCAAAAATGGACAGGAAATTGCCAAAGACCAGTTGCTTTGCGAATGGGACCCCTACAACGGGGTAATCATTACCGAGTACGATGGTAAAGTTCAGTTCGATAGTATGATCGATGGGGTAACCTATCGCGATGAGTCCGATGAACAAACCGGATACAAGGAAAAAGTCATCATTGAAACCCGTGATAAAACCAGAAACCCCTCGTTGAAAATTCTCGACAAGAGTGGTAACCTGATCAGGACCTACAACCTTCCGGTTGGCGGACACATGTCGGTCGATAACGATCAGAATGTTTTTGCCGGGGATATTTTGGTGAAAATTCCTCGTGCTTCGGGTAAAGCCGGTGATATCACCGGTGGTTTGCCTCGTGTGACCGAACTCTTCGAAGCACGTAACCCCTCGAATCCGGCTGTGGTTTCTGAAATCGACGGTGAAATTTCGCTGGGTAAAATCAAGCGCGGTAACCGCGAAATCATTGTGACCTCACGCTCAGGCGATGTGAAGAAATACCTTGTACCACTGTCGCGTCAGATCCTGGTTCAGGAGAACGACTATATCCGTGCAGGTACTCCACTTTCCGACGGTGCCATCACCCCCGGCGATATTTTAAATATCAAAGGGCCTACCGCTGTACAGGAATACATTGTGGATGAAGTACAGGATGTGTACCGCATGCAGGGTGTGAAAATCAACGACAAACACTTTGAAGTGATTGTTCGCCAGATGATGCGTAAAGTCGAAATTGTTGACCCGGGTGATACCCGTTTCCTCGAGAAACAAATGGTTGACAAAATGGACTTCCTGCATGAAAACGACTGGATTTACAATAAGAAAATTGTCGTTGAGCGTGGTGACAGTGAGAACTTTAAGGAAGGTCAGATTGTAACTGCCCGTCGTTTGCGTGATGAAAATTCACAATTGCGCCGGAAAGATAAGAGTCTGGTTGAATCACGTGATGCCATTCCGGCTACTTCGAGCCAGGTACTGCAGGGAATTACCCGTGCAGCCCTGCAAACCAAGAGCTGGATGAGTGCAGCCTCGTTCCAGGAAACTACCAAGGTACTGAACGAAGCCGCCATCAATGGTAAGATCGATAACCTGAATGGTCTGAAGGAAAACGTAATTTGTGGTCACCTGATCCCGGCTGGTACCGGTACCAAGGAATACCGCAACCTGGTTGTAGGTTCCAAGGAAGAATACGATCGTCTGGTGGATCAACGCAACCTCGATTACGATAACGACGAAGACGAAGATTAATACTGATACCGATGGAAGATCCGAATAAAAAAGGGAATCCCAATCAACTCAACATTGAGTTGAATGAAGAAATAGGGCAGGGAATCTATTCCAACCTGGCCATTATCACCCATTCCTCCTCGGAGTTTGTGGTTGATTTTGTACGGGTCATGCCCGGTATTCCCAAGGCAGGTGTGAAATCGAGGGTCATTTTGACTCCTGAACATGCCAAAAGGCTTTTAATGGCTTTGCAGGACAATGTGAAGAAATACGAAAGCCAGTATGGAACCATCAAGGTCAACATGGGTTCAGACCCGCATTTGCCCCCAATGGGTTTCAGCGGAGGGAATATTCCACAGGCGTAATATTGTAAGAAATAGTTTGGTAAAAGGCTATCTGTCATTCGGCAGATAGCCTTTTTTGATAGCTTGAACCTGCAGTAGACCATGAGTCACAATATAGTGCGAACAAGAATTTCCCTTTGAAAGTAAAACACTATTGGTGCCTTCATTTTGAAAACAATGGATGATTTCTGCCCCTGCATAACCGATTCATTTCAATTCTACTGTCTGATAGTGTAGCACGAAGAAGTGTTCATTCCCACTTTAAAAGGAGTATGTTAAAAAAACAATAAATGTCATATATCGAGATTATTCTATATATAAGCCGGTTCGAAAAATGGTTAACATTGCCGGCGATTCACTAAACTGGATCGTAATTTTCTAAATTTTTAAGCCCTTATTTAAAACCAATCTGAATATATGAACAGTAATTTTGAAATCGCCCTTGAATTGTTGGGAATGGGGATGCTCACCGTGTTCCTGATTCTTTTCCTTGTTGTATTCATTGGGTACGCGTTGATCCGCATTGTCAATCGTTTTATCCCTGCTGAAGAAGCTGTGGTATCTTTTCAAAGAACGGATGAACAGCAAATCCCGGCTGGAAAAATGGCTGCTATTGTGGCTGCCGTGCAAAACGTAACCCTGGGAAAGGGGCATGTAGTGAAGATTGAAAAAATGTAGTTAACCAAAACCAAAATAAATCTAACAAAATGGAAAAAAGAAAAGTAAAGTTTTCGTTGGTATATCGCGATATGTGGCAATC
>JAFGVJ010000272.1 GCA_016938055.1 Prolixibacteraceae bacterium | reverse complement strand
TTTCATGATTGATCTGATTAATGCTGATGGCTGAATAAGATTTGAACGCACAAAATTAGAAATTATTACAACGTCCGAAACCCCTGTAGCCAATTTCACAACACCTGGCTTTGTCCATGGCTCCGGTTCACCGGGTAAGTTTGAAGAATATTTCTGGAATGCGACACTTGAAATACTTTTGCAGCATTAAAAATTGTATTTTACACCATCACTAGTAAAAAAATATATGGTTGAAAAAGCTGATCATTCTGAAAAAGCCTTGATTGATCAGGAGAAGGTGAAAGAGGCATTGCAGGGCAATGAAAAGGCCTTTTCATTTCTATTCCTGAAATACCGCGATGCTATTTATTATATGCTGCTGAAAATGGTGAAAAACAAGAACGACGCCGAAGATCTTACCTTTGAAGCATTTGGCAAAGCCTTTTCGAACCTGCACATGTACTCATCTGATTATGCTTTCAGTACCTGGCTATACCGCATAGCTACGAATAACTGCATCGATTTCATGCGAAAACAAAAAGGCATACATTATTCTATCGATCAGTCACTGGAACAGGAACCCGACATGAACGGGTTAAAACTACGATCAAATGTTCCCAATCCCGAAGAAGACCTCATTATCAAACAGCGCGAAAAACTGTTACATGCTTTTGTAGAGGAATTAAAACCGGGCTACCGAAGTTTAATTGTATTGCATTATTTTAAAGAATATTCGTACGAAGAAATAGCGAAAACATTAGATTTGCCGCTCGGAACCGTCAAAGTCAAACTGTTCAGGGCACGAAAAATGTTGTTCGATCTAATTGGCAATGCAGGATTAAGCGATGAATAACGTGGAAATTATCACCAAATATTTTAAACAGCTCAGTGCCGAACAAAGCAATCAATTGGCGGCGCTGGACGATTTGTACCATCAATGGAATGCCCGTATCAATGTAATCTCGCGCAAAGACATTGATGAACTTTACCTTCGGCATGTACTTCATTCACTGGCCATTGCCAAAGTTATCAGCTTTACTTCAGGCACTAAGATACTCGATGTAGGGTGTGGCGGAGGTTTCCCGGGCATCCCACTGGCCATTCTTTTTCCCAAGGTTAATTTTACCCTGGTAGACTCCATCGGGAAAAAAATTACAGTGGTAAACGAAGTGGCTAAAGCACTGGAATTGAAAAATGTTACCGGTTTACACGAAAGGGCCGAAAAGTTGAATGACCGTTACGACTTTATCATCAGCCGTGCAGTCACAGCCTTTCCGGCATTTGTCCATTTAACCCGCCACCTGGTGAGCCAGCATCAACGCAATGCTTTGCCCAATGGAATCATTTACCTCAAGGGAGGTGATTTTCAGGAGGAAATTGCCCCTTTTGGAAAAAGTGTGGAAGTCATCAACATCCCTGATTTTTTTGACGAAGCTTTTTTTGAAACGAAAAAAGTGATTTACCTTCCACTTTAAAAGCTTTTGACAACTACAGAAAAAGTATTTGCCCGAATATTTTAAAAATATAAGCTGAAAAATTTTATCCGGAGGAAAAAACGATTATTTTTGCACTCCGATTTTCAAAACAGCTTATTACAAGATTTAAAAATATTTCTGATGAAAAGGACATTTCAACCTTCCAATAGGAAAAGAAGAAACAAGCACGGATTCCGCGAGAGAATGTCGACTTTAAATGGCCGGAAAGTGCTGAAAGCACGCAGGGCTAAGGGTAGAAAAAAACTGACAGTTTCTGACGAGCGTCGTCACAAGTTGTAATTAGTCAACTACGTTAACAACATACACGTTGAGGTGAAGAAGTTTGTTTCTTTGCCTTTTTGTGTTTGTATACCGACCCCTTTCCATTGAAAAATTAGTCAAAAGATCCTTCCCCTGACTTTTTTTCGTGAAAAGAAAGGCTCCCTGAGTTTTCTGCCTTATTTTTGTTTCAAACCAGATTCACCCGTTATGAGTTTAAAAACATTCGTGAAAAGCAGAACCTTCGTGGTACAAATCATTTTACTGGTGGTTGTTTTTCTTGTTCTATCATGGTTCACCATGCTCATGCTAAAAGTTTATACCCACCATGGCAAAACCAGGCATATTCCTGATTTCACGGGTTTACTTGAGCCCGAAGTGGAGAATATGGTCAAACAACACAAATTGCGCTATCACATTTACGATTCGTTGTTTGTACCTGAAGCCATCCCGGGTTCGGTGATATCGCAACACCCTCAGGCAGGATACAAAGCCAAGCAGGGGCGCACCGTTTACCTGACCATGGCAGCCATTCAACCCGAAAAGGTGATGCTCCCTTATGTGGTGGATGTTTCGCTGCGCGAGGCCCAAAACCGGCTCGAAAATGCAGGATTGAAACTGGGCCGCGTGGAATACCGGCCATCGGAATTCATCAACCTTGTGCTGGACAAGAGTCTTAACGGCCTGCCACTTCCCAACGACACCATGTTGATCAAAGGAACAGCCATTGACCTAAAAGTTGGCAAAGGCCTGAGCAACGAAATGACCCAGATCCCCAACCTGGCTGGTTCCATGATTGATGATGCCAAAAGAATGCTGTACAATGTTGGTTTAAACATCGGCGCACAGGTTTACGACCGATCGGTGATTACGACTGAAGATACCCTCATGGCCAGGGTATGGAAACAAAACCCGGAATTTTTGGAAAACCAATACCTTGGCTTGGGAAGCACCGTTGATGTATGGCTCACTGTTGATCAGGGAATTCTTTTCGACCTTGAATCCATCGAAACAGATACCTTATACCTCGAAGACGATAGCTATTTGACCCCAGAAGAATAAAATGGACGAAAGAACAGATGCATTGGATGAAATTGACGACGGGGAACTGTTCGAACATTTCCGGTTTGAAGCCGATAAAGGTCAGAAAATGGTCCGCATCGACAAGTTTTTGGTCGATCGCATGGTGGACACCTCACGCAACCGGATACAACAAGCTGCCGAAGCCGGAAGCATTTTGGTCAATGGCGAAGCTGTAAAGTCTAACTATAAAGTGAAACCCCGCGATGTGGTCAGCATTGTGCTCGATTATCCCAAACGGGAACTGAAAATCATAGCCGAAGACCTTCCGCTCGATGTGGTTTTCGAAGACGATGAACTGATGGTGATCAACAAACCTGCCGGACTGGTGGTACATCCCGGACATGGCAATTACTCGGGCACCCTGGTGAATGCCCTGGCCTGGCGTTTCAAAGATTTACCCTTGTTCAATGCCGATGATCCTCGCCCCGGACTGGTTCACCGCATCGATAAAGACACTTCGGGGCTGCTGGTAGTGGCCAAAACCGAAAGGGCCAAGGTCCACCTGGCTCAGCAATTTTTTCACAAAACATCGAAACGGACCTATCAGGCACTGGTTTGGGGTTCACCCAAAATCCCTGAAGGAACTGTTACCGGGAACATTGGCCGCAGCCTGAAAAACCGGCAAGTATTTGTTGTTTTTCCCGAAGGTGAATATGGGAAACATGCCGTAACCCACTATAAAGTACTGGAAGACCTGGGCTATGTAAGCCTGGTTGAATGCCGCCTCGAAACCGGAAGGACACACCAGATAAGGGTACACATGAAATACATCAACCATCCCTTGTTCAACGATTCCAATTATGGAGGCGATGCAATCCTGCGTGGCACCACCTTCAGCAAATACCGGCAGTTTGTGGAAAATTGCTTCAAAATATGTCCCCGCCAGGCCTTACATGCCAAATCGCTGGGTTTTATTCATCCGGTTACAGGCAAAGAACTCTACTTCGAAAGCGAACTGGCTACCGACATGCAGGAACTGGTTGACAAATGGCGAAACTACCAGGGCAACCGGTCTGAACTGGAATAAAGGATCATCATTCTGCATCGCTCAATAAAAATTCATTCCGGCCAGCATTTTCGGCTTTAAGCTTCGCCCATCTTTCTCTATATTTATCCCCAAAAACTGAAAGCAATGCAATCAAAACACATAGCCATCGTTGGCGGAGGTGATTCCTCTGAATATGTTGTCAGTATCAAGAGCAGCTCCAACATTCTCAACCAGATAGACCGAACTAGGTTCACGCCCTGGATGATCCGTATCCGTTTTGACGAGTGGGTGGTTCTGGATGGTGATGAAATCATAGCACATGTTGACAAACGCGACTTCAGCTTTGAAATCAATCAACAGCGAATCAAACCTGCTTATGCCTACATCATGATTCACGGAACTCCGGGCGAAGACGGTGTTTTACAAGGCTATTTCGATCTGTTGAAAATCCCTTACTCCGGCTGTGGTGTTTATGCATCAGCCCTGACCTTTCACAAATATTACTGTGATAATTTCCTGCGTGCTTTCAACATCAAAATGGCCGATTCACGCTATTTCAGAAAAGGTGACCCGATTGATCCTCAACAATTGGCCGAAGCAATTGGTCTGCCCATGTTTATCAAACCCAGTGCCGGCGGATCGAGCTTTGGGGTAAGCAAAGTGAAACGCGTGGAAGACATCCCCGCTGCTGTTGAGGCAGCTTACCACGAAAGTGGCGACTGCCTGGTTGAATCCTTTGTTGATGGAATGGAGCTTGCCGTTGGCGCATGCCGGATTGATGGGAAGGTGCTTCCGTTTTTGCCTACCGAAGTTATACCGAAGGGTGAATTTTTCGATTACGATTCGAAATATGAAGTGGGCGGCGCCACTGAAATTACCCCGGCAAGAATCCCCGATGCGCAACTCAAAGCCTGCCAGGACCTGACCGTAAAAATCTACGAATTAATTGGATGCAAAGGAATTGTACGCATCGACTTTATCCTGAAAAACAATGAATTTTATTTTTTGGAGGTGAATACCATACCGGGCATGACCCAAACCAGCTTTATTCCCCAGCAACTCAAAGCCATGGGGATGAACCTGTCAGGTGTTTTGGCCCAAATCATCGAAAACGACCTGTAAAATCGTTCATAACTATTTGATGAACGATCGGTGATGGTTCTTCATTTTTTATAAATTTGAGCTTCCTACGGAGAAAGTTCAACCCATAATCATTTTATTTCTTATTCCATGGTCACCAGCAACAAACGTAAAACACCAGTAAATATCGATCAAATGAATGTGCAGTACGGAAAAATCCCCCCACAGGCTGTGGATGTGGAAGAAGCCGTACTGGGTGCCTTGATGCTGGAACGCGACGCTTTTGTTGGCGTAGCCGATGTTTTGACCGAAGACTGCTTTTACAAGGAAGAACACCGCGAAATTTTCAAGGTTATCAAGGAGCTTTCGTTAAAAGACCACCCTGTTGACTTGCTGATAGTGACCCAGGAATTGAAAAACCGTGACCTGCTCGATAAAGTGGGCGGACCGCTCTACATCACCCAACTCACCAGCCAGGTTGCCTCGGCTGCTCACCTGGAGTTTCATGCACGCATTATTGCCCAAAAATACATTCAGCGGGAACTGATCCGTTCCTGCTCCGAGATTCAAAGCAATGCTTACGACAACACCAAGGATGTTGACGAACTGATCAACGAAGCAGAATCGGCCATTTTCAGAATCTCGGAAGGTAACATCAAAAAGGAAACCCAGCCCATCAAACCTATTTTGAAGGAAGCCGTGATACTGATTGAAGAAGCCAGCAAACGGGCCGATGGGCTTTCGGGCATTCCTTCGGGCTTTACCAAGGTTGACCGTATCACTGCCGGTTGGCAGAAAACCGACCTCATTATCATTGCTGCACGTCCGGCCATGGGAAAAACGGCCTTCGTGCTTTCCATGACCCGTAACATGGCTGTTGACTGGAAAAAGCCGGTGGCCATGTTTTCACTCGAAATGTCGTCCATCCAGTTGGTCAACCGTTTGATTGCCGCTGAATCGGAGCTGGGCTCTGAGAAAATCAAGAAAGGAAGCCTGGTTGGCGACGACTGGAACAAATTGAACGCTGCCATTCAGGTGCTCGACGAAGCACCCATTTTTGTGGACGATACACCAGCCTTATCCATTTTTGAATTCAGGGCCAAGGCCCGCCGCTTAAAAATGCAGCACGATATTGGCATCATCCTGGTCGACTACCTACAGCTGATGACAGCAGGAAACGACAACCGGGGAAGCCGCGAGCAGGAGGTGAGCATGATTTCCCGTTCACTCAAAGCCATTGCCAAGGAACTGGATGTGCCCATCATTGCTTTGTCGCAGTTGAACCGCTCGGTAGAATCGCGCGAAGGACGCCGCCCACAGTTGTCGGACCTCCGCGAATCGGGCGCCATTGAGCAGGATGCCGATATGGTGATTTTCATTCACCGGCCTGAATACTATGGAATTACCGAAGATGAAAACAACCACTCACTCAGGAATGTAGCTGAAATCATCATTGCCAAACACCGTAACGGCGCTGTAGGCGATGTTCGCCTAACTTTTAGAAAAGAACTGGCCAAATTCCTCGACATGGAAGAATACCCCTCGGAATTTGAAATGGCCAGCGGCATGACCTTTAGCTCTAAAATGAACCAGGATACGGGTGCACCTGTTATGACTGCACCTGATCTATCACATTTCAGCCAGTTTAACGATCAGGATGATATACCCTTTTAACATGAAAAGAACCCTATTCGTAGTATGGATTTTGCTGGCATTGATTTGGAAAGCCAACGCTGCTTCATTGTTGATTCCCATGGACGACACCCAGAAGAATCACCTGAAATCGTACGGCATTGCATTCTGGACGCTCGAAAGAGGGGTTGAAGTGAAATGGTTGCTCAATTACCGTGGCGGTAGTTTCCTGATCCAGTTTGTGAAGGAAATTGAAAACGAATGCCTGATCAGGGGTGTCTCCTACGAAGTTCTTGCCGATGGCCGGGTAAACATGCTGTTGAACGAAATATCCAGTCCCTCGCAAAACATGGACGTGGTTCCCTTGCAGAAAGCTCCAAAAATTGCGGTGTATTCACCGCCCAATAAACAACCCTGGGACGATGCCGTCACCCTGGTGCTTACCTATGCCGAAATTCCTTACGACATTATATACGACGCTGAAATCATGAACGGCGATCTCTCGAAGTACGATTGGCTGCACCTCCATCACGAAGATTTCACCGGTCAATACGGTAAATTCTACCGGAATTATCAGCACATGCCCTGGTACCAGGAAGAAGTCAAAACCAATGAAAACATGGCCCGTCAGCTGGGGTTTCTGAAAGTATCGGAAATGAAACTGGTTGTGTCGAAAACCATCCAGAGTTATGTGGCCAACGGAGGTTTTCTGTTTGCCATGTGCGCTGCCACCGACACCTACGATATTGCCCTGGCTGCTGAAAATACTGATATTTGCGAGCACATGTACGACGGTGACCCGGCCGATCCAAACATGAACGATCATCTCGACTTCACCCGCACCTTTGCCTTCCATAATTTTACCGTCGAAAAAGATCCGTTTAAATATGAGTTTTCAGACATCGATGTGACCGAAACCCGGAAAATCAACATGACTTCCGATTTCTTCACCCTGTTTGAATACTCGGCCAAATGGGATCCGGTACCCACCATGTTGTGCCAAAACCATACCCGGGTGATCAAGGGTTTCATGGGCCAGACCACTGCTTATAACAAGGATCTTTTGAAACCCGAAGTGCTGGTGATGGGTGAAAACAAAGCGGGTAATGAGGCTCGTTACATTCACAGTGAATTTGGAAACGGAACATGGTCTTTCTATGGAGGACATGATCCTGAAGATTATCGGCATGCCGTGGGCGATCCGCCAACCGATCTCAACCTCTATCCCAATTCACCGGGATATCGCCTCATTTTAAACAATGTATTGTTCCCGGCTGCCAAGAAGAAAAAGCAGAAGACGTAAGACGTAAGACGGAAGACTGAAGACTGAAGACTGAAGACGGTAAATAGTCAATGGTCATTAAGTCATTGGGAAAGAGAGGCTGCTTCTTTTCTCGGGTGTGGGGAGTATAAAATTAACTCTGCCCTTTTGTTGTTTGTAAAATATTTGGCCCCTCGCATTGTCAAAAAGCTCCAATTCCATATCTTCATCCCCGATTTTTCCCACTTAACAATTGAGACGAACAAGGAATGAAAACGATTTGGAACCAACTGGTTGCAGTAATCACTTTTTTCAAAAACCACCGCTTGAAGGAACAGTACCGGAAACCGTTCCGTTTGATGGCCATTGGATTACTCCTAATTTTGCTTTTCACGCTGGTATATCCGCCAATATCGAACTTCTACCGGCATCTTACCCAAGCCAAAGGGTATGGCAAGATAAAAGTAGATTGGTATCGGGATCTCAATCCGGTTCATTTAAAATATGCCAAAGCAAACGGGATCAAACCTTACAAAAAGAACAAGGATTTTCACAACGAGGTGCATCTACTCGTCAAAAACGACCAGCTTGTTCGGGTTAATAATACCCGGAATTATACAGTAAAAAGACTAACCCATTCGCACCCATATCTTACCCCCGATGCCGTTGATTTGCTGGACGATTTAGGCAAACGATTCAGAAAGAAATTGAAACAGAATGAGCTGGGCAGCTATGCTTATCAGGTCAGTTCCCTTTTACGCACCGAAGAAAGTCAGAAAGGTTTGAGTCGCAGCAACCGGAATGCTTCGCCCAACACTTCGCATCTTTATGGAACCACCTTCGACATCGCCTATAACAACGTGGTAAAAAAACCACTGCCATGGATGAAGGTGGAAGTGGCCGATGCCAGGGTGATCAAACTCCTTTCAGAAGCGATCGGTGAACTACGCAGCGAAGGACGTTGCGTGGTGGTGACCGAAAAGCACGAAACCTGCTTTCACATCACGGTGGTTCCATAACGATTTTTATTAGATTTGTTGCAAGCGCAACTAAACAGTTAAATCCATGTCGAAAGGGAGCAAATTTCCGCATACCTATGTGATTGTATTTGCCATCAT
>JAFGVJ010000271.1 GCA_016938055.1 Prolixibacteraceae bacterium | reverse complement strand
CTCACTTCGTTTCCAAAGCGGCTGCAAAGATAATTATTCTTTTCTCTTTCCAGCAAATTATTCCGATATTTTTTTTCTTTATTTTTTGCTCCTTTTTGAAGCTATTACTGACTTTCAGACTGATCGGTTAACCGACTTCAAAATGCCTTCAAACTTTTTGCTTTCGGCCATCCGTTAGAAGTATCAGGAAAATAAAATATCAAATAAATCTTTCGTTGAACGTTGCTTTTTTCTTAAAGCGGGTGCAAAGAAATGTGCTTTTTTTAAAACCACCAAATGTTTTTAAAAAATTTTCAATTTTTTATTTCGTGGCAAATTTTTCAAGACCATTTCTGAACGTTGCTTTTCTGTTAAAGCGGCTGCAAAGAAATGCGCTTATTTTTCAATTTCCAAATACTTTCTGAAACTTTTTTGAATAAAAATTCAATCTTCAAATATCCAGACAATTAGAAAGTGATATTTTTTCAATCAATGATCAATCGTTTGTTTCTGTCCAAACCAAAACCCCTGCTGGCTGCAACATTTTTTCACCCAGAACCAGCCTGGCGTGTGGCCCCGGATCGATGGTTTGCACCTCTGAACTATAATTTACTGCCACCCAAAAACCCTTGTTCCAACTTACAAAAACACCAGGTGGCAGATCAAGGGTATTGATCCCTCGTGCTGCAAAACGTTGTTTTAACAACTCTTTTTCAAGCTTCCCCGATAAGGATTCCAATCCGTTGTAGGTGACAGTACCTTTTCCAAGCTTCCTGAAAACGACCGCTGTAGTTCCCTGATAAAACTGATCGGCATACGATGCAATACCAAACTCAGCTTTTAGCGGGTTCAATAATTCTCCCCAAGTATTCCAGGCATGAACTTCGCCGTTGAACTGAACATGGGCTTGTTGGTAACCCGGAAGCATATCGTAATGGTCAATTTCGGCGCCAATCAAATCATCAATAGGAGCGGCCCAACCAGCTTCCCAAAAATGTCCATTGCGATCCTTTGTAGCGGTGCGACAGCTAATGATCAGATCACCCCCTTGTTCAACAAAAGATCGCCAACGAGCGACCAACACCGTATCAACTGACTGGTAAGCAGGCACGATGATCATGTTGTATTGATTGAAGTCATCTTTTTCGGAGATATAATCTACTGTAGCTCCCAAGGCTTTGAGTGCCCTGTGATATTTGAAAACGTGTTGCCACAAGTTCCAGTTTCCGTTTTGTGGCTGACGGCTATGGTCCCATAAATTGTCGTGACTCCAAAGGATGGCTGTTTTCATTTGTTGGAGCCTTTCAGGTACTGTGGTAGCTACCTTCATTTTTTCAAGCTGCCTGATTTCCTGTATGAATTGACGGTATTCAATTCCTCCTGGTGCCAGAGTGATGCCATCAGTTTTCATGATTCCTGCATGGTACTGTTCAGCGCCATATAAAATCTGTCGATAACGGTATGAACTGGCAAAACTCGATCCTGCTCCAAAACAATGCCACAACCACATATGAACGGTTCCGGGAAGTAACAAAGCATTTGGGTTGCCCCAATTCACCTGGCCAGGTTGAATTTCCATCACTCCGGTAATGCCTTTGATGGGTCGAAAATAATCGTGAGCCTGAATGAGCCGGTCCGGATCGCCTAAACGAAAACCATCCTTTCCCAGGTTCGGGCTTCCACCATTAGGATACGAAGTAAAAGCTGCGAAATCGAGCTGATCGGCCAGACGTGGATCAGCATTTTGAGCAACAGATACATAATTGGTGGTAATGAATTGATTGGACTTAGTATACTTTCGAAGAATATGAACCTGTTCATTCAAAAAATCGGCTTGAACAGATGCTGTAAATCTTTTAAAATCGAGCAAGGCATGCGGATTACTGCCCCACCACCCTACAGCATTGGCATTGTGTATGTTGATTTCATGAAAATGACGGTAAGTGATGCTCCAGAAAGCAGTACCCCAAGCCTGGTTGAGTGAATCGATGCTGCCATAACGTTTTTCCAGCCAATGCTGAAAAGCTTCCCTTGCCGATGGGCTGTAATCTTCCTTCGCTTCAGGTTCATTGTCGAGCTGCCATCCCCAGATGTGTGGATTATTCCCGTAATGTTTGGCCATTTCTTCCACGATTCGGGTTGATAACTTCCGAAAAACAGGATTCGAAAGGGAATTATTCTGACGGGTACCATGTTCCCCTCGCTGATAATTGCTATACATCACATAGGTTTCGGGATATTTGATCCCCATCCAAACAGGAGTGGTAGCAGTTGGGGTGCATAACAAAACCTTTAAACCATGTTTCCCGGCAAGTTCAATGGCACGATCGAGCCAGTCAAACTGAAATTGCCCTTCTTCAGGTTCAAGAAAGGTCCAGGCAAATTCCCCCATGTGAACATATTCGAAACCCATGTTAGCCATGTTTTGAAAATCACGTTCCCATTGATGTTCGGGCCAATGCTCAGGAAAATAGAATGTACCAATGGTCATCAGTTTATTTTCCGGGAAGAAATCTGCTGGTGCCTTCTGACCAAAGGCAGACATCAAAAAAAATAGCTGAGGAATTATCAGCATCAACTTTAAGTGCTTCTTCATCATAAAATTATTAATTTTTACGATGCCCAATTTACAAAGGTTTTGAAGAGAAGCACTGTATTTTTTGTATCGAATTGGATGATCACTTGTCGCGGAACAAGTTGAAAAAAGCCTGATCGATTTGCGTTGATCAGGCTTTCAGGGATCGTCACCCCGGGAATGATGCTTGATATTCATAAGTTTTCTTTGAAAAGTTGGCTGATTTACTGGTGACTGGCAAAGGTATTTTCAAACTTGTAACGTTTCCACATCTTGTCATTCACCATCCAGGCTTCGATGTTTAAGGCTGGTTCCCGATCGTTGTTATAATCATAAATTTTGTAAACAATGCCATTGATTGTTATGCTATTGTTGGAATAGACTACTGACCGTTTGGGTTCCCAAAGCTTGTTATCAGTCATCCAGGGTTCAATTTCCAAAGCGGCTTCTTCATCAACTACCGTATCAAGTACCGGAAGTTCGGCATTTTTGCTCCACTGCTCATCATTGGTCATCCATTCTTTCAAGTCCAGGCTGGCTTCAAAAGCTGTTTCATCAAGCAGAACATTGACGGATACCTGGTCGGGAGTGGCATGCAGTTTGCTGCTTTTGGCCAAAAGTACATTGCTAAAAATCATCATTGCAAAGGCGAGGGTTAAAAGTTGTGTTTTCATGACGCTGTGTTTTAAACTGTTCTTGTTTTCAATTGACAGGTCAAAGATAGGCCAACAATACAGTACTATGCAATGCATAATAGTGTGTATGGAATAGAATTGTCGGTAAACGGTGGAGATTTGTGGGCGAAAACTGTCTTTTGGAGTAGATTTCATGTATAAAAAAAGGAAGCTCAACGGAACTTCCTCTATGAATTGATCAGAAAAAATGATCATTGTTTTTCATAAACCCAGGTTTCTTCAAAATCGCCCCACGAAGATGAAGCACGGGAGTGAATTGAAAAATCACCATTGACAATGGAATAGACTTCGGTAACTTTCATTTCGGAGCCATCCTGCGTTGGAATTTTCGACTGAATGGTCAGTACCTTTTTATCATTGTCCCATGCACAGGTGGATTTGATATTCATATCCTGCCAACCAACGTTGATACATTCATTTCCATCCAGCGTATACTGGCTGTTCGAGGTAAATTCATTCCCCTGAAAACTTGAATGCCTCTCAGCCTTCAGTACTTTTCCTTCCTGATGAATGACCATTTTAAAAGGAGCCATACTGAATTCGGCATTCAACTTACTTTTTGATTTTGACAAAGCCCAGGTGCCCGAGAAATTGGTTTGGGCATTTGCAAGCATTCCAATGAAGAAAAGACAAAGCATGACAATTGATTTTTTCATAAGCTGAAGATTTAGTTTATTTAGAGATGATAACTTTATCAGGTTTAAAATACTGAACGACAGTAAAAATATAATTATTTCGAATCAATCAAATCATACAGGAGTGAATTTCTTCATCCTAAAAAAAGCAGCAAGTAAAACAGGAAAGCATCCTCATCAAATTATGCATTATCTTTGTGCCCTTTTACTATTAAGTTTTCAATTGGATTTCAATTGCGCATCATGCTTTCAGAATATTTCATTTATTATAAACGCTTATTGAAACTGGCCTTTCCACTGGTTCTAACCCAGGCCGGTCAGATGATTGTTCAACTGGTAGACAATGCCATGGTTGGGCGGGTGGGCACTGTTGAACTGGCTGCGGCATCGTTTGCCAACAGCATCTTTGTGGTCATCATGGTATTCGGTTTTGGTGTCTTCATTGGAATTACCCCTTTGATTGGCCATGCTCTGGGAGCTAAAAACGATCTGAAAGTATCGGAAATCATCAAGAACTCCTTGTTTTTGTCAATCTTCCTGATCATGGGGCTCACTTTCATTACCTGGTCCTTATCGTGGGGGATGCACCTCATGGGGCAACCCGAAGCCGTGTGGCAGCTGGCCATTCCTTATTTCAGAACATTGACCCTTTCGTTGATCCCCTTTCTTTTATTTTTTGCTTTTAAGCAAATTGGCGAGGGAATTGGGAATACCTGGCTAGCTATGATTGCCACCATTTTATCCAACATCCTGAATGTAACACTCAATTACCTCTTGATTTTCGGGAAGTTTGGGTTCCCTGAACTTGGATTACTGGGTGCCGGGTATGCTACCCTCATATCGAGAATCAGCATGCCCTTGTTCATTTTTGCAGGGTTTATGGTTTCCAAAAAAGTACGACACTTTTTTGTACTCCTTCCCAAAGTGCAATTATCAATCAAACAAATGATGAAGATTGTTTCGGTTGGCTTGCCCATAGCGGTACAATTGGTCATTGAAGTTTCATTGTTTGCCTTTGGTGCCGTGATGATGGGATGGATTGGTGATGTACCGCTTGCTGCTCATCAGGTTGCACTGGGGGTTGCCAGTTTCACCTTCATGATTGCCAACGGTGTAGCCATGGCCACTACCATCAGGGTGAGTTATCAACTTGGATTGAAAGCCTACGATAGCATGGAAAAAGTGTCCTTATCGGCAGTGCATCTGGTCATGGCTTATATGTTATTGTGCGGGATTGGCTTGCTGCTGTTCAGATACCAATTGCCACGGCTCTTTACGCCTGATCCGCAGGTGATCAAACAAGCAGCTTCGCTCATCGCAGTGGCAGCATTGTTTCAACTTTTTGACGGTTTGCAAGTAGTTTGCCTGGGCATCCTCAGGGGTTTTGCCGATGTAAAAGTACCCATGGTCATAGCTGCCATCTCTTATACTTTTATCGGAATTCCTGTAAGCTATGTCTTCACTTTTGTTTTAAAGATAGGCCCCGAAGGTATCTGGTATGGTTTTGTAGCCGGACTGGCATCGGCGGGAATAATGCTGTCCCTCCGTATCCGGAAAAAAATCAGGGAAGTTGAAAACAGATCATAGCTGTCGTTGTATGACAATGATGATTGTTGAACATCCAACAAAAATCGAATATGAAAAAAGGGGGACCCTAAAGTCACCCCTTTCTCTACCTAAACAACTAACTTAAAATGAAAATTATCGTGCATAACGTGCTTTTACTGCGGGGTGTTCGTCCCAAATACCTTGATCGCTTACCGAACGCAAAAGTTTGATATACTCGGCATGTGACCAGGCCAGAGGAGTTGCCGAATTGGTCCCTTCACCGGTGGTATAACCAGCCTGGTTCTGCCCAATCCCGTCCCATACCTGCTCCGGGAGCATGAATCCTTCGTTGGCAAAGTGTTCCATGGTTTTCACGTAGGTTTGCACCAAGGCTTCACGGTTGAACCGGTTTTCTTCCACAGCCCGTGCTATTTCATAATGTCCTCTTTCACCGGTGAATATGGGCCATACCCGTCCCCGGTGATCTTCAGTTTGAATACCATAGTTGGATCCATCCAATATGCTTTCACCATAGCCATCATTGCCATACCTCCGCCATCCCGGGTACCTGGCTGAATCACCTTCAAAAGCAAAGAGGTATTTCACCTTCAGATTTTCGTCAATCTCCTGATTATCGAGTTCGGGAAGAGATTCAACAATGGAATTTGCAGTAGCATTTCTTACCCCGTATCGAACCAACTCAAGGAAACCGCCATCGAGGATCATGCTTTCATTCATTCCGGGTTTCCCGTTGTTAGTATTGATGGGTTCACCATCGTTCGGATTGTCGTTCTGGGTGATACGGATAAAATATTTTCCATTGGCAGCACCCTTATTGAAATATCCTTTGCTGGTAAACATGCTCGATTCGATTGTTGACTCGTAACGATCGGCAGCTGCCAGGTATTGTTGAGCCGTGGCATTGTCTCCTGCCAGAACTGCCAGGTCGGCAGCTGAAACCAGCCCCGTAATGACTGCGGCGATGGTTGATGGTGAGTACCCCCATTGTTCTTCCCATCGTTCCTGCTGGGTCCGCGGTGGTTGTACATCCAGTTTGTTCCAGTCAAGATCAACAGTTCCTCCATGGGTCAGAAAATCGGCTGCCGGTTTGATCATTTCGTGATACCAGGCAATCATTTTTTCATCGTTGAGAATGCCTGCTTTCCATAATTTCCATCCCAACACAATGGGCATGGCTGTTTGGTCAAGTTGAATGCTGATCCATTCTATTTCGCCATCGACATGAGTTTTTTGTAAAAACCAACCTGCTACCCCCTTGTTCCCGGGGGTATCCTCCCGAACCTGTACTTTTTTAAGGTATTCAAAGGAAACCAGGGGAGTTTGCTCATCGCCCAAGGCCAGGAAGGCCATGGCGCATTGGTAAAAATCGCGGGGCCAAACTGCTTTGTAACCGGTTGATGGTTTTTCGGCCGAATATGTTTCGCCCCAAGGATTGGACAGCGAAGCAATGAGTGCTCCGGCATGCGTCTTATCTTCCTGGGCTTTGAGCACCATGGCACTAACATTCAGGAGTTT
>JAFGVJ010000270.1 GCA_016938055.1 Prolixibacteraceae bacterium | reverse complement strand
TGGCTCCTCATGTCATTTTGGCAACGGGGGGAAAATCATATCCCGGCACCGGATCAACCGGCGATGGCTATGCCCTGGCCAAAGCTGTAGGACATGCAATCTCCGAACCTCTGCCAGCTCTGGTACCCCTTGAAACAGCAGGCAACCTGGCACAGCAACTTCAGGGACTCAACCTGAAGAATGTCAAAGCAGTGATTTGGGTCAACAACAAAAAAGCCGGTGAAGACTTCGGGGAAATGATTTTTACCCATTTTGGGCTTTCAGGGCCCATCATTCTCACCCTCAGCCGCATTGCTGTAGCAGCACTGCACCGGAATGAAAAAGTTGAATTGACCATCGACTTAAAACCTGCGCTCGATGATGAGAAGCTGGATAACCGGCTGATACGCGATTTGAATGAACATGGAAAAAGACAGCTGGGGAATCTGTTTCGAGAATGGTTGCCCGCTTCGATGATTCCGGTTTTTATTGAAACGCTCCAGCTGGATGCCAACAAGGAATGTCACCAGGTGAGTGCTGCCGAACGAAAGAAAATCAGGTTGATGATGAAAAATCTCCGCTTCGAAGTGATCCGGCATCGCTCATTCAAGGAAGCCATCATCACATCGGGAGGAATTCCCAGCGATGAAATTTCGGGCAAAACCATGGAATCCAAACTGGTGAAAGGATTGTATTTTGCCGGAGAAATCATCGACCTGGATGCCGAAACCGGAGGTTATAATTTACAAATTGCCTATTCCACAGGTTGGGTAGCAGGCAATTCTGTCAGCTTACCTGCTTGAGTTGTCCCTGCGCCGTGCTCCGGTATTTCCTTTTCTGCGGTATTCAAAACGACCTTTTTCCCCTGCTCCACCCGATGAAGCATAAGACCTCCTGTTGCTGAATCCGTTTACAGGTTCAACAGCTTTGGCTTGATTCCTTCCGAAACCTTGTCTGGAAGTAGCTTTTTCGCTAATTTCTTTCAGCATGGGTTCGTCGTATCCGGCTGCATAAGGATGATTTTCAACCATGGGAATTTGTTGCCTGATAAGCTTTTGAATATCGCGCAGGAAGGCTTGTTCTTCCTTGTCGCAAAACGAGATGGCATTCCCTGCCATACTGGCCCTGCCAGTCCGGCCAATACGGTGCACGTAGGTTTCAGAGATATTGGGTAAATCGTAATTGATCACCAACGCAAGTCCGGAAACATCGATACCACGGGCTGCAATATCGGTAGCCACCAGTACTTTGATTTTTCCATCCTTAAATTTTCCGAGGGCATTCTGCCTTTGGCCCTGCGATTTGTTTCCGTGGATGGCTTCTGATTGGATTCCTGCTTTGTTGAGCACCCTTACAATTTTATCGGCACCATGTTTGGTGCGGGCAAAAACCAGGGTAGAATCATAGGCATCGTCGTTCAAGAGGTGAACCAACAATTTGGGTTTATCGGTTTTGCTCACGTAATAGGCTTCCTGCATCACTTTTTCGGCTGTGGCCTGCTCAGGTTTCACCGTTACTTTTTCGTATTTACCCAGGATTTTTCTTGACAAATCGACAATTTCGGCAGGCATTGTTGCCGAAAAGAATAAGGACTGCCGCTCAAGCGGAAGTTTTTCGATAATTTTTCTGATATCGTGGATAAAGCCCATGTCGAGCATGTGATCGGCTTCGTCGAGTACAAAGTGTTCGATGTCGTTCAATGAAACATACCCCTGCCCCATCAGGTCGAGCAAACGACCGGGGGTTGCTACCAGAACGTCAACACCGTTCCGGAGGGTAGCTACCTGAGCATGTTGTTTTACGCCACCATAAATTACGGTGTTACGCAAACCTGTATATTTTCCATATGCGGTAAAACTATCGGCAATTTGTATGGCCAGTTCACGGGTTGGTGTCAAAATCAACGCATTGATTTTTCTACGTCCACTACGCTGATCAATCTTGTTGTAAAGATGTTGCAGAATGGGGATGGCAAATGCTGCGGTCTTCCCTGTGCCGGTTTGGGCACATCCCATTAAATCTTTGCCTTGCAATAAAATTGGGATTGATTGTTCCTGAATCGGGGTTGCTTGTGTGTACCCTTTGGCCTGAATGGCTTTCAATAAGGGGTCAATTAATGCTAATTCGCTAAATGTCATTTATATTATTTGAGCCGGCAAAGATAAGACAATTGTCGGGATTTCAACTGCATTCAGCAATTATGACATCAAATCCACCAAAATCAATCAAAAGAAACTGGCTAAAGTGGCAGGGTGAAGTAAAAAACCGAACCTTTACCAGGTTGTGATTCGACCCAAATTCTACCACCTAAAAGATTGCAAAGCTCTCTGGTGATGGCCAGCCCCAGGCCGGTCCCCCCATAACGACCGACAACACCTTCCGACTGCTTGAAACGCTCAAAAATCACTGTCTGATTTTCAAGGCTGATCCCTATGCCATCGTCTTTCACAAAAAACATGATTTCATGCGCTTGTACCTGATAACCAATCACAATTTCACCAGCCTGGGTAAACTTGATGGCGTTTCCGATCAGGTTGTTGAAAATTTGCCGCAAGCGCAATTCATCGGTCATAATTACCAGCGGTTTTTCCAATGAAGGATGGTCGATCCGAAAGGTTTCTGTGGTTTTGAGCATCAAGGTGAAATTGCTTTCCAGTTCTTCCAGAAAACGATCTACCTCAAGCGGATTACGATTGATTCGCACATTCCCTGAATCGATGATGGAAATTTCCAGCACATTGTCGATAACCGCAAGCAACTGTTGGGAATTTTGGATGATGTTATCCACATAGAAGCGGTATTCCTTTTGACTGATTGCTTCTTCGGTTCCCAGTAAATCGGAAAACCCCACGATGCCGTTCATAGGGGTGCGTACTTCGTGTGAAATATTCTGGATAAACATGGTTTTCAGCTGGTCGTTTTTCACCGCTATTTGTTCGGCTGCCCTCAGCTTTATCAAATGCCGGCGTATGACATAATAAAAAACCAGGGCTGTTACCAATACATAAAACCATCCTTTGTAGGTTTGAAAGACCGATAAAGCTTCTTTATTTTCAACCATTGATAACAGGAAACGGTCTGAAAACAGTATCCATCCCCCACCAATCAGTAAATAAGCTAAAAAAAACCTGGTTTCAAATTTCAATTTCACATCTTTCACTTTTGATTTTTCAAATTGCTTTTCAATTTACAAAATTAAAAAGGACAAAACCTATAGCATGTTCGATAGCCATAACACTATTAATTGACTATTTTTGAAACACTATTGATTGACAAATTAGACAAAAACTTATCGATTCAGTAAAACACATGATCGCAATAAAAGCATTTGGACGCACCAAACACCTCAGCTCACGTATCCTATTTGGCGCTTTCGCGCTCAGCAATGCCACACCAAAAGAGGCCGATGAAATGCTGGAAATGATTATCCGGTTTGGCATTAACCACATCGATACCGCCCCCAGCTATGGCCACTCGGAACTCAGTATAGGTCCCTGGATGAAAACACACCGGGATCAATTTTTTCTGGCTACCAAAACCGAAGGCCGAACTTACAAAACAGCCATGGATGAGCTCTATCAATCGTTGGAAAGGTTACAGGTTGAAGCGGTGGACTTGTGGCAAATGCACAACATCATCAATCAGGAACAGTGGGAAACAGCCATGAAACCGGGTGGCGCTATTGATGCTTTACTGGAAGCCAAAAAGAGAGGATTAACCAAGTACATTGGAATAACCGGCCATGGTCTGGCTGCTCCAAGGCGACACTTGCAAAGTTTGGAGCGCTATGATTTTGATACCGTATTGCTTCCCTACAATTTTTCGTTGATGCAAAATGAGCAATATGCTGCCGATTTTGATCAATTGGAAAAAGTTTGTTTGGAACGAAACGTAGCCATTCAAACCATCAAAGCCATTGCCAAAGGAATAAGACCTGAACATCAAAGCGCACAACACAATACATGGTATGCTCCCATCGATGATGATGAAGGAATCCAATTGGCTGTTAACTGGGTGCTGGGCAACGAAAATGTTTTTCTGAATACGGCAGGCGATAAAACACTACTGGAAAAGACGCTGAAAGTGGCCAGCCAATTCACTGTACAACCCGATGATGCCACGATGTTGAAAAGTATGTCCAATAATGGAATTACACCACTTTTCAGCGGTGACGAATTCTAGCAAACCTGGTCTCCTGTCTTGTTAAAAAAGTTGCCAAACCGCAATCCAGAAAGGAATGGCCAACAAACAAATGGCGTAACTCACAATCATGTTACTGCCAATGGTCTGCCGATCGCCCCCATAGGCTCTTACTTGCAGGATCAGGGCCGTGGCGGGAGCTGCCGCCGATTCGATCACCAACATGTCGGCCAGCAAAGGCCGGGTATCTTTCAACCCGATACTGTGCAATACCAATATAACTGTTAGGGGGAGAAGCATGTATTTAATGACCGTTAATTTCACCACATCGGCGATTTTGGGCAGCACTTTGAATGATATTCCACCAAGTGTTGCGCCCAATACCAGGTTTGAAACAGGAATGGTTGCATCACCCACCAGGTCAACGGCATCCATCACCATGGCAGGAACAAAACGATGGAGTCCCAGCAATACCAACAACAGCGTTCCAGTTGAGGCCACCAGTGGTGGGGTAACAAAATCTTTATAGCCTATCTTCCTGAAACTTGCCCCTGTAATCAATACCTTTCCCAAACTCCACACCACCACGGTGAAACCGATGAGAAACAAAAAATTATAAGTTGCAAACTCGTCGAATTGATCGGGGTACATAAACAAACCGATGGGCAACACCAGGTAGACTGCATTTTGCATGCTGGCCAGGGGGATCAGAAATTGCTTTTCGCGGTAACGGCGCAGGTAAAAAAGGTAGCCAAAAGCGACCCCCGCAAAAATCATGGCTGCGCTGGTCAAAGGAATAAACCACCAAAAAGACAGGGTGTCGGCCTGAAAATTGGCACTGATTTTTGAAAACATCATACAGGGCAATAACACATTCACTGTTACCCACGACAAGGCAGTAACATGCTCCTCCAATAAGATTTTCCGGCGTACCAGAAAACCAGCTGCGACAATGACCAGAAAAATCCGGCCAACAGCACCCAACATGGTAGAAAAAGCTTCAGAGAAAATTTCGTACATGTACTGCCAGTAAAATTGACCAAAAATACAAATCTTAATGAGATTCTACCTGGCAAAGGACTTTACTTTAAGTCACTGATGTCGAGATAATGTTGATCGAGTGCTTCAGAATCTTTGTATTTGATCCTCAGTTCGGCCAATCGTTTCTTTAAATTGTTCACCACATCGGCATATTCCGGATCGTGGTACACATTCTTCAGTTCATTCGGATCATTGAAGCGATCGTACAACTCCCATTCATCCACATCGTAATAAAAATGCACCAGTTTATATTCCCTGGTTACAATGCCGTAATGTCGTTTCACCATATGAACTGCCGGATATTCATAGTAATGATAATAAACTGCATCTCTTGTCCACCGTTCATTATCACCAGTCAAAAGTGGCATAAAGCTTTCCCCTTGCATATCGTCGGGAATTTCAATACCTGCTGCTTCAAGAAAAGTCTCGGCAAAATCGAGGTTTTGGACCATTTCGTCGTTGGTGATTCCGGGTTCGATGACATGGGGCCAACGGATGAACAAGGGGGTTTTAAATGATTCGTTATAGATGAACCTTTTATCGAACCAACCGTGTTCGCCCAAATAAAATCCCTGATCGGAAGTGTACACCACGATGGTATTTTCGGCCAAACCACTTTCGTCGAGATAATCCAGAACCCTTCCCACGTTGTCATCGACCGATGAGATACAAGCCAGATAATCCTGCATGTAGCGCTGGTATTTCCAATGCATTTTTTCTTCATCAGTCATACCAGGCCAATGAACTTTGAAATCGTTGTTGATGGAATCGATGATCGGATCATACTGCGCTTTTTGTTCGGCATTTGCCCTGTTGGTATAAGGCACGTCGAAGCCCCATTTCCACTCATCGGTATCGGGCTCTACCTTTCCCATTTCCTCGATGGTGGAGGGCCTGATTTTCATATCGTGTCCGTATTTCATGTGCTTCAGGAGGTTCATTTCTGCAGTTTTGGCAGCAGTTCCACGGCCTTCATAATCGTCGAAAAGGGTTGGCGGCTCAGGGAAATGCTTTTTTGTAAATTTCCTGAATTTATCGGGCCGAGGCCACCATGGCCTGTGAGGTGCCTTATGCAGGTACATCATCATAAACGGTTTTGATGGGTCCCTTTCGTTCTTCAGCCAATTCAACGTTAAATCAGTGATGATGTCGGTTGCATAGCCTGTAAACTGAACAGTATCACCGGTATTACTAATAAATTCGGGGTTGATGTAAAAACCCTGGTCGGGTACAATCTTCGACTTGTCAACACCTTTGGGATTGTTGCCAAAATGCAGCTTCCCAAACATGGCCGTTTCGTAACCTGCTTTTTGAAACAACTGAGGAAAAGTTACCTGAGTGGTATCGAAAGGCATGATGTTATCGATTTTCCCGTTGATATGGGTATGTTTTCCGGTAAGTATGGTGGCACGCGATGGTGCACAGATGGAGTTCGAAACACAAGCATTGGTAAAAAGAATTCCTTCATTCGCAATCCGATCGATATTCGGTGTTTCTATTAAGTGATTGGAATAGGCACTGATGGCCTGATAGGCATGATCGTCGGACATGATAAACAAGATGTTGGGACGTTCTTTCGGGGTTTCTTTTCTTCCGCCGCATGAAGTTAAAATCAAGAGCGCAACTGCAATGAGTGACCACTTCATTTTATTTGATATTTGGTGATTTCGTTAACATGCTTAAAAGTAGTGAAATTGAACTAAAAATTGATAATGGTGAAATATATTGTGAAACCAAAGGGCTGAACTTTACTGACATCAATTATTTCAACTTTATTGTAATCATTGAATGATTTCATTGACCAATAGAAAAAATCAAACACCATGAAAACACTCATCCTTTTTGATTCCTATTTTGGCAATACTGAAAAAATTGCCCGTGCCTTTGCCAAAGCTTTTGAAGGCGATCAGGAATTTGCTATCAAACGCAACCATGAAACCACTCCCGAAGAATTATCGAACTATGATTTATTGATTGTGGGCTCTCCCACCCGGGGCTTCCAACCCACCGAGGATGTAGCAAAACTGATCAAATCGATCAAACCCGGTGCATTGAAAAACACCAAAATTGCAGCTTTCGACACGCGGGTAGCCCTTGAAAGCATCCACAATAAATTGTTGAAAGGAATGGTCCACCTGGGAGGTTATGCCGCCAAACCCATTGCTGCCAGGCTCTGCAAAAAGGGAGCCACCCAAGTAATTGAACCCGAAGGCTTTTTTGTGATGGATACCGAAGGTCCTTTGAAAGAAGGTGAACTGGAGCGTGCCGAAGCCTGGGGTTTAAAAATCAGGGAACTTGCCGTGGTGAATTAGCAATGAAGACTTTAGACTTTAGATATTAGACACTAGACCGAAATGATGGCTGCTTCCAATTGGTTAGCAGGAAGTTCAATTTCTCTAAGTTTACACTGAAATTATTTTCGTTTCTTTTGTTTTTTTATGGGTGGTGGCTGATCAGCTTCCTTCATCAGCTTTCGCCAGTTGTCGGCATTTTCACCCGAGAATTCAATAATTTCATGGTATTCATGGGCCTTGATTTCCAGCTCGTCGATGGGGCCACCAAGGTATTCTTCAATCTCTTCGAGCAGGGCTTTTTCTTCCTGGCTGCAAAATGATACTGCGACTCCCTTTTGCATACCCCGGCCAGTTCTTCCCACCCGGTGGATATAATTCTCCACTTTCTCGGGCAGGTCGTAATTGACTACAAACTCCACGTTGGGAATATCAATCCCACGGGCACTTACATCGGTAGCAATCAGCATTTTGCATTCATCGCTTAAAAATTGTTGCATGGCTGCATCGCGGGCTGCCTGATCTTTATCACTATGAATGGTAACACTCTGTATGCCTGATCGCTCCATGGCTTGCCGGACCCTTTCGGCCCGTACTTTGGTCCTGACAAACACCAGCATTTTACTTTCGAGATTTTCTTTTACCATCCGTTCAAGAAAAAAGCGTTTGTCATCCATTTCAATGCGAGCCACATGGTGGGTCACATTGCGCGAAACCATGTTTTTGGGGGAAATTTGAATCCTGATAGGATTGTGTACCAGCGAATAAGCCAGCTTTTTGATGTTGGCATCGATGGTGGCTGAAAAATAAAGGGTTTGCCGCTTTTTGGCCAAATAACGGATCAGGTCAGTTATGTCCTTGTAAAAACCACGGTCGAGCATTTGATCAGCTTCATCAACCACCAGGTATTGAGCCTGGTAAATATGCAAATGGCCTTGATTGATCAGGTCGAAAACCCTGCCGGGCGTAGCAACCAGCACGTCGGCTCCTTCTTTTAATTGTTGAATTTGAGCATCCTGTTCTACACCCCCGATGATGCAAGTGGCTTTGACACCGGTATCTGTTCCCAGTTGTTCAAAAACACCGTGAATTTGTTTGGCCAGCTCATGGGTAGGCGCCAATACCACACAACGAATACCTGGTTTTTCAGCAGGCTTTGTGATCAACAAGTGAAGCAGGGGAATCACAAAAGCCGCCGTTTTTCCGGTACCGGTTTGGGCAATGGCTAAAACATCTTCGCCATTCAAAACATGCGGAATAGTTTTGAACTGGATGTCAGTAGGCCTCTTAAAATTATGCGCTGCTAAATTCTTTTTGATCCTGTGATCGATGTGGTAATCCTGGAACTTCATGCTTCAATATTTTGTCTGCGAAGATACAACAACCGTTCGACTATCATCAACAAACATCTTAACCCATCATTAATCCTTTGGAGTTACTGATAAATATTGTGCCCATAAAAGCACCGTTTCAGTATATTTGTGTTTCCTGAAATTGAAAAACAATAAAAAAAATAGCATCATGTCAGCATTTAACTATCAAAAACCATTTCCAATTCAAAAGGACACCACCAGTTACCGCAAAATTACCGGTGACTTTGTTTCGACAGTTGAATTTGAAGGACGAAAAATCCTGAAAGTAGATCCGCAAGGGCTTGAACTACTGGCCCGCGAAGCATTCACCGATGTATCGTTTTACCTTCGGGCATCGCACCTTGAAAAAGTAAGGGCCATCCTCGATGATCCCGAAGCGACCGACAACGACCGCTTTGTAGCGCACACCATGCTCATCAACCAGGTGGTATCGGCCGAAGGTGAGTTGCCTACCTGCCAGGATACGGGAACAGCCATTGTTGTTGGGAAAAAGGGTGAAGCAGTTTGGACCGGAGCCAATGATGCCATGCACCTTTCAAAAGGGATTTACGATACCTTTTTGAACCGAAACCTCCGCTACTCCCAGGTAGTTCCGCTGAGTATGATGGAAGAAAAAAATACGGGCACCAACCTGCCTGCTCAAATTGATATTTATGCCGGTGAAGGCCATCAATACGAATTTTTGTTCATTACCAAGGGAGGCGGATCGGCTAACAAAACCTTTCTGTATCAGCAAACAAAGGCTTTATTGACCGATGAAGCACTCACCAAATTCGTCAAAGAAAAAATCATGGACCTGGGAACCTCGGCCTGCCCACCTTACCATTTGGCGCTGGTGATAGGCGGCACCTCGGCCGAAGCCACGCTGGCTGCCGTTAAAAAAGCCTCGGCTGGTTACTACGACCACCTGCCCACCGAAGGGAACATGGGCGGACAGGCCTTCCGCGATTTGGTATGGGAAGAAAAAGTAATGAAAATCTGTCACGAAAGCGGCATTGGCGCCCAGTTTGGCGGCAAATACTTTGTACACGATGTAAGGGTGATCCGCCTGCCCCGCCATGCTGCATCCTGCCCGGTAGGTTTGGGCGTGAGCTGTAGTGCCGATCGTAACATCAAAGCCAAAATCACTCCCGAAGGCATTTTCGTGGAAGAACTGGAAAAAAATCCGCGCCGTTTCATGCCCGAACGTGCTCCCGAATTGGCTGCACCGGTTGAAATAGATCTGGACCGTCCCATGGAAGAAGTATTGAAAGAATTGTCGAAATACCCGGTAAAAACCAGGCTGAACCTGAGAGGTACCCTAATTGTAGCCCGCGACATTGCCCATGCCCAAATCAAACAACTTATTGACGCGGGGAAACCTATGCCAGATTATTTCAAAAAGCATCCGGTGTATTATGCCGGTCCAGCCAAAACGCCAAAAGGCATGGCTTCGGGAAGCTTCGGCCCCACCACTGCCGGAAGGATGGACTCCTACGTTGATCAGTTCCAGGCCCTGGGAGGCTCCATGATCATGTTGGCCAAAGGCAACCGCTCAATAGCTGTTACCAATGCCTGCAAAAAACATGGGGGCTTTTATTTGGGCTCCATCGGAGGCCCGGCAGCCATTTTAGCCAAAGAAAGTATCAAAGAAGTGGAAATAGTAGATTTTCCGGAACTGGGTATGGAAGCGGTAAGGAAGATCAAAGTGGAGAACTTCCCCGCCTTCATTATCGTGGACGATAAAGGGAACGACTTCTTTGCCGAATTTCAGCATTGAAAAATTGAACGCGAATGACGCGGATTAAACGGATGCTCACTGAGGTGGGTGTCCGTTTTTCGTATAAATTCCAATCCACTAATCTAATTTGATGGCCACATTGATGCCTGCCCGAAATGCAGGCAATGTGACCGGTAACTCAATGAACAAGGAATGAGGGCCTGACTGGAGTTTCACATTGTCCTTGATCCATCGGGCTTGTTGATCAAAGGCTTTTCGTACATCTCCGGCAATAAACTCATAATCAAAATTATCCTCACCTACAGCACTGTATGTTGCTTTCAATTTGACCCGTTCAATGCCCATACCAATAAAATAGAAATCAATCCAAAACCTTTCTGATATTCTCAATTGGTAACCCAGCTGTGCACCAACTCCAATTCCTCTCAACGTGGCAGCCACATCAAACAGTTGTTGCTGAGGAATTTGTTCATTTTGTATGTAATCGTTCAATACCATGCGTTTTTGCCAGTAACGAAAATAGGGACCCCAATAAAAGTTTTGTTTTTCGTTATCCTTTTGCAAGGCAAAATAATTACGTTGCTCAAGTGAAGCATGCCAGCCACCACCCTCATTGGTCAACCAAAGATGCTTCCCTTCGATAAAAAGATTTTTAATGTTGATCAAACCGATGCCAGAATCCCAATAACCAATGTTCACATTCATGGTATGGCCCGGATGAATGATCTGCTCAACACCCAGTGAATAATCCCCTAATATTGGCCCTGGCAATCCAATTTTGAGCGCATTATTCTGCGAGTAAACAAGATTTGCTCCCGCCATCAGTAAGCCCATTAAAACGATGTTCCTGATCTTCAGCATTGAGTAATCGTATTGAACTTTTCTAATCATTTTCTGCAACAGTAACAAATAAAACAAACATTCAATTTCTATCCCCAAATTTTTTTGTACAAATTTTATTTTCCGAGACATTCTGTTAAATTCACCCCAAATTAAAAAACCAAAAAACCAAAAATGCTAAACATGAGAAAATTATTTCTGGCAGGAGCTTTCATGCTTTTGACGCTACTGCTGTTTGCACAAAAAAAAATGGTTCTTCAACCCGGCCCCAATGACGGGAAGGATGCTACTATTTACTGGATCGAAAGCATAGAAGGCCGGAATGGCGACATGATGAGTAAAAACTATGGCAGTCTTACAGCCTTACCAAGTGAGGCATGGACTGTTGACGGTGACTTTTTCATCGCCCGCTCACTGCTTGAATTTGATTTTTCATCGATTCCTGCCAATGCTGAAATTATTTCGGCAGCATTATCACTCTATTTTGATGGCACCTATGAACACCAATCCTTATCTGGCAGCAATGAAATGCTCATCCAAAGGGTGACAAGCCCCTGGGAAGAAAACGCAGTAACCTGGAACAATCAACCTTCAATCAGCGTTGAAAATCAAGCGAAAGTCCCCGAGACGCTTTACAACAACCAACATTTGCTCGATTTTGATATCACAACACTGGTTCAGGATGTGATCAATAAATATCCCAATTATGGTTTTTTGATTCGTCTCGAAACAGAAGATTTCTATCGCCGTACCCGCTACGCTTCCAGCGATTTTAGTTTCAGCACAAGCTGGCCAAAACTGGAAATCACCTACAATGCACCTGAATCAGATCCTTGTGTCGAAGTGCGTTATGATACAGTAATGGTTGAAATCATTGATACAGTAACTCTTTATGAGACCGTTTATGAAACCATTTATGACACCATACAGGTTGAAATTGAAGTGATGGACACGGTTTACCAATATGTTTCTGTGGCCGACACACTCATCATTGACGCATGGTTCACCGGGATCAATTGGATGAATGCGCTTTCTGTCATTAAAATCTATCCCAATCCAACCAACAAGGAATTGCACATTAGCATCCCGGAATTTGAAAAAATGGCCGATTATAGTTTAAAAATCAGCGATCAACAGGGAAAATCAATCTTTACAACTTACATTGGACAGGAAGAATATCAAATCAATTTTGATGAATTTGCCAACAGGGGTTTGTATTTTGTTACCATCATTGACCCACAATACAAAGTGGCAGATACCCGAAAAATTTTACTGAAATAAAACAAGTTGAGCTACTATACAAAGAGCGGCTTCCTTTCCGGGAAACCGCTCTTTATATTTTGATGTCATTGATTAGAATGCAAAACCCACCGATAAACCGGTTCGAAGGCCTGGCATCCATACCGGCAATTCAATTTTCAAGCGTTCGGGATCATCCCGGGTCATCAGGTTTCGTTCCAATAAACCAAAACCTTCAAAAACTTCCCGAACATCGCCTTCAATCAACTGATAATTAAAACTATTGTTACTGGCCAACACGTACGAGGCATTGATAAACGCGCGTTCGAGACCAGCCCCAATAAAATACCAGTCGATGGAAACTTTATCGTTGATCAACCACTGGTAACCCATCTGAAAGCCGAGCCCCACTGAACTTAATTTTGTGCGGATATTGAATAACTGTCTTGGAACCTGGTCGTTCTCGATGTAATCCTGAAAAACCATGGAATGGTTCCAGAAACGCAGGTAAGGTGAAAGGTACAAACCTTTCATTGCGTGGTTGCTGCCTGTATAAAACCGGTACTCCAACGAAGTGGTCAATCCGTATTTCATTTGATCGAGCCAGACTCCCTCGCCCCGATCAAAATAATAGATGGGTTGCACAAGTCCAATGTTGGTGTTCCAGTAACCAACATTGAGATTCATGGTCGATGCATCCGTAATTTCCCTTTCATAACCCAGGTTATAACTTCCGATGCTTGCACCAAGCAAGCCAACTTTGATGTTGTTTTGCTGACTGTATCCCCAAAAACTGATCAGGAGAAGAAGCAGGATGTTGCAATAAATTTTTTTCATGAGTAGTTATCAATTTAGTTCGAAAATCACCGCTACAAAATACAACAAAATACACGATATAAAACCATCGGAATAAGTCATTCAAGGGCAAAAATCTGACGCTTTTGCGTGTAACTTTTCTCACACAAAAAAAGCAGCCATTTTCAGGGTAATTGTAAGCATCGGTGAATAAAACTACTCCAACGAACAAATTCACACAAAGCCACTTATCCTATATAACTGTATTTCTGACAATTAATGATATCAAATCATAATATTTTATGCAGAATGAATTTAAATAACACCAAAGTGTTTTAAACCCCTTAATCCTTTCATTTCATGTAACTCCACCCTAAATTTGTTAAAAAATTGATTGAATGGATACCAAAGAAATAAATGCACGCTATTCACTTTTGGCAGAAGAAACCTGCTGCCTCAGTTGTGGCGGTGCCGTTGACAAGAGCGGCGCTAAAAAAGGAGAAATTTGCATTGACTTGGGAAGCGGTCGTGGAACCGATGTGATTCGCCTGGCTGAAACCGTTGGTGAAACCGGTTTTGCATTCGGAGTTGATGTGACAGAAGAGATGATCAGGAAGGCTGAAAAAACAGCAGAAAAAATGGGCATCAGCAATATACGTTTCATCCACTCCGATTTAGAACACATTGACCTGCCCGACGATACTGCCAACCTGATTGTTTCCAACTGCACCCTGAACCATGTGGCCAACAAGCCGGCTGTTTGGGCTGAAATTTATCGTCTGCTCCAAAACGGAGGCCGCTTTGTGATCAGCGATATTTACTCTACCGACATTGTTCCAGAAGAATATGCCACTGATCCGGTGGCTATTGCAGAATGCTGGGCCGGTTCAATCCCTAAAACCGAATATCTTAAAATCATCCAACAGGCCGGTTTTAAATCAATCAATATTTTGGAAGAAAGCAGGCCCTATCCGAAAGGAAAAATCGAGGTTGCCAGTTTTACCATTTCCGGTACCAAAGATGAATACAGTTGTTGTTAAGCAAACCCTTTAAATTCATACTTAATACATTATTATGAAAAGCTTAGTAAGAAAAAGCAAAAAGGAAACCAGGGCTGTAGCACAATGCTGTGCCAAACAGTCCAAGATTGTTGCCGGATGCCATGATTAATGGCTTCCAGCCTGTCAATAGAAAAGCGTCGTTGGGATTTCTCAATGACCTTTTCCTATTGACAAATTTTTAAGCAATTGACAATTGACTTTTTCCTGAATATGATTCCATCGAAATACAACATTGTTTCAAAAATAAAAGATTCCGAAAACTACTTTATCGTGAATTCACTTCATGGAAGTGCCGATATTTTAGAACCTGAACTCTTCGAACAATTGCAAAACCAACAAGGTAACCTGGTTGAGTTTGCCGAAAAGGGTTACCTGGTTGATCCTGCCGAAGAACAAAAACTCTTTCGCAAGAAATACCTTCAATTTTTGGAAGACCGTGAAAAGGATGAAGTACAAATATTCTTCGTCACCAATTACTCCTGCAATTTTGATTGTTCTTATTGCTATCAGGCCGGTTATGAGCTTCCAAAACAACAACTGAACAGAAAGGTGATTGATGCTTTTTTTACCCATATTGGTCAACACTTTGCTGCACGCAGAAAATACATCACCCTTTTTGGTGGAGAACCTTTTTTAAATGCTCCTGCACATAAAGAACTGATGCAATACATCATTGAGCAATCGACACTGCTGGGCATCGAAGTTGCAGCCGTCACAAATGCTTACCATTTAGTTGATTATATCGACATTCTGAAGGAGGGAAAGATTCGCGAGATACAGGTGACCCTTGATGGAACCGGAGAGATGCACAATCACCGTCGACCGCTGAAAGGAGGCGGGGCCACTTTCGACAGGATAGTCAAAGGCATTGATTTGTTGCTCGAAAACAAGATTTCGGTAAACCTGCGCATGGTGGTCGATCGTGAAAACATTGG
This sequence comes from Prolixibacteraceae bacterium, assembly GCA_016938055.1. GTDB lineage: Bacteria > Bacteroidota > Bacteroidia > Bacteroidales > Prolixibacteraceae > Roseimarinus. The sequence goes on along the minus strand of JAFGVJ010000270.1, from coordinate 15,426 downwards.
CAATCTCCCCGACTTGGCACAATTGGCCATTGACAAGGGATGGACAGCCAGTCCGCTTTTCAAAACCCAGCTTGGCAGAAATTATGAACTGCATGAATGCCAGGCCAATCAGCAACGCTTGTATACCCGCCTCGATTTGTACCAGGATTTGTACCTTTTGCTGCAACAGTATCCGCACATCGGGGAGTTTCACAAGCCCTCGTTTTCAGTCAGTAAATTTCTGTTTGAAAATGGCGAGATGCCCGAGCCACTCTTCGATGCCTGCACCGGAACCAAAACCGAGTGGGCCTTCGACTTTACCGGAAATGTTTATGCCTGCACCGCTACTGTTGGGAAGGAAGGAGAAAGTTTGGGAACCTTCTACCCTATCGATCAACGCTTTAATGAAGCCATTGAAAACTGGGAAGAAAGGGACATTCTCTCCATTCCAAAATGTCGTGATTGCAACCTGGCACTCATTTGTGGTGGTGGTTGTGCATCGATGGCCAAAAATTACAATGGTGAATTGAATTCACACGATTGCAGACCAATAACAGAACTTTTGGAACTTGGCATTGGACACTATTTCAAAGATTGAATTGCTGCTTGAACTGAAAAGCTGGAAACTGAAACTTCGAAATTTAATTTGACAATTACCAGAAACGAGAACATGGATTGTACACGATGTAACAATAGAAAATGCCATGAAGGTGAGCAATGTGCAGCGGTCAGTTTCGACACCAACCAAGTCATTAAAGCCTACCACAATGAACAAAACATTGTTCAGGCAGCAGCCCAATTGGTCGATTTTGGAAGAGCTGGTACACTTTCAAGACTTCAGGAACTCGTCGAATTTTCAAAATCAATGAATTTTCAAACCATCGGGCTGGCCTATTGTTATGGAATGGAGAACGATGCATTTTTGATATCCAGTCACTTAAGAACAATGGGATTAAAAGTAGAAGCAGTATCATGTACCGTTGGGGGCCTGGTACAGTCAGCCATCAACCAAACCAGCAACATCTGCAAAGTGGCCTGTAACCCAATTGGTCAGGCACGACAATTGAATGCTAAAAAACCCGACCTGGTAGTAACCATGGGTTTATGCATGGGACACGATATTTTGTTTAACCGTGAAATAAAATCAGATACCACAACACTTGTTGTAAAAGACCGTGCTCACCAACATCAACCGCTGAGAGCACTGCTCGAAACAACAAATCAATAATTTTTACCATGAAAGAAATTACAGCCAATGAATTTGAACAAGAGGTGCTGAAAGGTGGAAAAGTATTGCTCGACTTTTACTCTACCGAATGTCCTCCATGCGAAGCCTTGTTCCCCAAATTGGAAAGTTTGGAGAAATTATTTGTTCATGACATAAAATTTATGAAAATTTTCCGCCAGGGCAACCGCGATTTAGCTGACAAATTAGGGGTGAAGGGCTCACCCACTTTACTGTTTTTTGAAAATGGAGAAGAAGTATGTTCGCGTTTAAGCGGAGGAATTAAGCGCAAAGAAATCATTCGCGATTTGCGTCACCTGATGGACAAAAAACAAATTGATTCCATCATGAACAGTGTAAAACCTACTGTAACACATACCGATGTTGCCATTTTGGGAGCTGGTCCGGGAGGATTAACTGCCGGATTATACCTGTGCCAAGCAAAAATTGATACCACATTGATCGATATTGCCCTGCCCGGAGGAAACGTTTCAACCACCCACATGGTGTCCAACTACCCGGGCTTTATCGATCCGCAGCCGGGCTATATGCTTTCGCACAACATGAGTGAGCAAACCAAGAAATGTGGGACCGTTTATAAAGTTGCTGTTGACGTAACCAAGGTCGATCTGTTGAAAAAGGAAATCATCATTGATGAATTTGAAACCATCAAGGCCAAAAAAATCATCATCGCCACCGGAACCTCTCCCAACCGATTGGGAATACCAGGAGAGCTGGAGTTTAAAGGGCAGGGCATTTCTTATTGTGCCACGTGTGATGCCAAATATTTTGTCGACAAGGAAGTAGTGGTCATTGGCGGGGGAAATTCGGCCATTGAAGAAGCCGATTTCATCTCAAAATTTGCCTCAAGAATCACCATCGTGCACCAGTTCGATAAGTTGCAAGCCAACAAATTGGCCCAGGAAAAAGCATTCAACAACCCGAAGATCAGCTTCATGTTTGAACACGAACCCCGTGCATTTCAAAAAGATGGCGACAAAATGCTGGTGGAAATTGAAGACCTGAAAACAAAGGAAATGAAAACTTTGCGTTCCGATGGCATTTTTGTGTTCATTGGGCTGAAACCCAACCTCGAGTTGTTTGGCAAAGCACTTGAACTTGATCAGTGGGGCTACATCAAAACCAATGAAGACATGCAAACCAATGTTGAAGGTGTGTATGCTGTGGGCGATGTAGGCAGCAAAAAATACCGTCAGATCACAACGGCCATTGCCGATGGAACCATTGCTGCCATTGCCATAACAAAGGAAATTGATTGATGAAAGGTGGAGTTACTTTCAACTTAAAAGGAAAAAAAGGAGTCGGTATCAACCGGCTCCTTTTTATTTTGGTGTCTTGGTAATTGTTAGTTTGGGGCTGATCTTTCCATCCTGCGTACCCCGGGTATAAATGACCAAACCGTTGAGGAAATTCCTCAGAATCTGATCGCCACAAGGTTTAAAGCTGGGATGATCTTCGGCCCTGAAGAAAGCACTCAATTCGGTGGTGGTCACCTTAAAATCGACCAATGACAGGATTTCCACGATATCATCGTCGCGAAGTTTAAGGGCGACCCTTATTTTTTTTAGTACGTCGTTGTTACTCATCGTTGCAGGTTTAAACAGGGATATTTTGAATACCGTTTTGAATACGCCTTAATGTAGCTTCTTTCCCAATCATGGCACAGATTTCAAACAAATCGGCCCCCATGGCAGCGCCCACAATGCATAAACGAAAAGCATTCATCACCAAGCCAAAGTTCCATTGCTTTTTAGTAACGAAAGCCGAAAAATCTTCTTTTACAATAGCAGGACTCCACGCTCCCTGGTAGGATGCCAGAAAATCGTAGATTTCCTGCATCATTTCAGGGACGCCTTCTTTCCAGCGTTTGCTGACCGTTTTTGGGTCATATGATTTGGGATCTTCAAAAAAATAAAATCCCTGGTCCCAAATTTCGGGCAAAAAAGTGGCACGTTCTTTTAACATCTCCACCACTTTCACCACATAATCAACCTCTACCTTCACCCCTTTTTCATGCAAAATCGGCATCAGCATTTCAGCCAGCTCTGCATTGTCTTTTTGTTGCATGTACTGATGATTAAACCACTTTGCCTTTTCAGGATCGAACTTTGAACCCGACTTCCCGACCCTACTCAGGTCAAAAGCTTCGGCCAGTTCATCCATACTGAAAATTTCCTGTTCAGTTCCGGGATTCCAGCCCAGCATGGCCAGCAGGTTCACAAAGGCATCGGGGAAATAACCTTCCTCGCGATAGCCGCTGGAAACCTCACTGGTAAAAGGATCTGTCCAACGAAGCGGGAATACGGGGAAGCCCATTTTATCACCGTCGCGTTTGCTCAGCTTTCCTTTGCCAACCGGCTTCAATATAAGCGGCAAATGGGCAAAAACAGGTTTCTCCCATTCGAATTTCTCGTATAACAATACGTGAAGTGGCATGGAAGGCAGCCATTCCTCACCCCTGATAACGTGCGTAATTTCCATCAGGTGATCGTCTACCACATTGGCCAGGTGGTAAGTGGGCATACCGTCGGATTTAAACAGTACCTTATCGTCGAGTAAACTGGTATTGAACGAAACAGAACCGCGGATCAGATCATTATCGGTAACCACTTCATCATCGGGCATTTTAAAGCGTATGACATATTTTTCTCCCGATGCAATCAACTGATCCACAACAGACTTACTCAGCGACAAGCTATTGCGCATTTGTTGCCGGGTAGCTGCATTGTAAGTAAACGTTTCACCTTTCGTTTCATATTCCGACCGAACCTGTTCCAAATCTTCCGGTGAATCGAAGGCCAGGTAGGCATTCCCTGATTCCAGCAGTTGACTTGCATATTGTTGATAAAGTGCTTTCCGGTCCGATTGACGATACGGTCCGTAGGGTCCGCCTTCAACAATTCCTTCATCTACCTGAATGCCACACCATTTTAATGCTTCCATGATGTAATCTTCGGCTCCGGGCACAAAACGGGTTTGGTCGGTATCCTCAATTCGAAGAATAAACGTACCACCGGTTTTTTTGGCCAGTAAATAATTAAAAAGCGCGGTTCTGACACCGCCCATGTGTAATGGTCCGGTGGGACTTGGTGCAAAACGCACCCTGACATTCTGTTGATTCATCGATATGTTGCTCTTTGGGTAATTATCTTTCACATCATTCACCCATATCATTCAATTCCATTGGGTGAAAAACGTGTTCAAAGATAAACTTTCAAACGTTCAGCCACAACATTTATCCGGCACCTGGTACACTCAACATGAATAATGATCAGTTCACACTAATAAATGCTCCGTTCATGGAAATCATTCGTTTTATCGTGGAATAGATGATGATGAAAAATGCTGACAACTCAGACTTATCTTTCTGTTTATCTGCATATTATAATATTATCACAAAAATACTGAGTTGCTCAATGACCTTCATTTCAAGCAAGCAATAAGCATTTCGTACTATTCGATCATACTTTCATCCAAACAAAATGACCATTCATAAAATACAAAATGAAGTCTGCCGGTAATCAGCTAAGTGTGTAGTAAATTTGTATTGTAACTAAAAACAAAAAGTCATGTTATACTTATTCGTAGCCATCGGAATTTTTTTAATCGCAGTTGGAGTAGCTTATTTCAATGAATCAAAAAGCATGAGTCATTGAAAAATACACTCTATAAAGATTGAATTCATTCTCTTATAAAGAATAAGCAATTGTTATGTCAACCCCGGAAGGGGTTTTTTTTTGCTCCCTTAACATTGAGGTAAACCACTTCTCCCAACATCTGTAACATTCATCAAAAGAAAATAGAGTTTCGTGGAAATGCAATTTTTGCATAACAGATGAAAGACCGGATTGTCCTATATTTGAACTGCGAACTTAAAAAAAGGGAAAACAATGGAATACTTATTAATAGCTTTAGGAATATTTATGATAGCCGTTGGCGTTGCATTTGTCAACGAAGTAAGAAATGCTAAAGTTTCATAGCTTCCGGAATCAAAACACTTAGTTTAGAATATTTAATGATAGTCCTTTCAGGGGCTATTTTTTTTATCCTTTCTATCACTACAATTTTTTTAGTCACACCATCATCTTCCAAATTTGTTTGGAAGTTCAATCAGCTGCAAAAAATCACCATCTCTCATACATACTATGCTTACATTTGAATCTAATTCAAAACTGCAAACAGATGTATGGTAAAATGAAAAATGATTTAATCAAATCATTGAGCGAGCTCAAAGAACAAGGATTGTATAAAACTGAACGAATCATTACCTCACCTCAGAATGCTGAAATACAGGTTAATGGAGGCTCAACTGTATTAAATTTCTGTGCCAATAATTATTTGGGTCTTGCCAATCATCCCGAGGTTGTGAATGCAGCCAGAGACACCATGCTGGACTGGGGTTTTGGTTTGTCAAGTGTACGCTTTATCTGTGGAACCCAGGAAATTCACAAAAGGCTGGAAAATGCAGTTAGCCAATTTCTGGGAACTGAAGACACCATTCTCTATTGCGCTGCCTTTGACGCCAACGGCGGAGTTTTTGAACCCCTGCTGGATGAAGAAAGCGCCATCATTTCCGATGAACTGAACCATGCCTCTATCATCGATGGGGTACGTTTATGTAAAGCTCAACGCTATCGATATCAACACTCCAACATGGCGGAACTCGAAAGATGCCTACAAGAAAGTCAGTCGTGCAAATACCGTCTCATTGTAACCGACGGGGTTTTCTCCATGGACGGTGACATTGTCAAACTTGATCAGATTTGTGACCTGGCAGAAAAATACGAAGCCCTGGTGATGGTTGACGACAGTCATGCTACCGGTTATATTGGTGAAACAGGGCGGGGAACCCATGAGCACTGCAAAGTAATGGGACGGGTCGACATCATTACATCGACCTTTGGAAAAGCGCTGGGTGGAGGAAATGGTGGTTTTACTTCAGGCAGAAAAGAAATCATTGAGATGTTGCGTCAACGTTCACGCCCTTATCTTTTTTCCAACACCCTGGCCCCAGCTACTGTGGGGGCCAGTTTAAAAGTACTGGAACTTTTATCGGCTTCATCGGGCCTGCGCAATAAGACCATGGAAAATGCCCGGCTTTTCAGGTCACTGATGGAACAAGCAGGATTTGATTTGGTGAAAGGGAATACCGCCATTGTACCTGTGATGATTTACGATGCTCCACTTGCCGTGAAATTTGCCGACCGCCTCTTGCAAGAAGGCATTTACGTGATCGGGTTTGTGTATCCGGTGGTGCCAAAAGGAAAAGCCCGCATCAGGGTCCAGCTTTCAGCGGCACACAGCACTGAAAACATTTATCAGGCGGTTGAAGCTTTTGTCAAAATTGGACGCGAATTGAACATCATTGAAAGCCCGCAAAAATGAATGAGATGATTGATTTTTGTTAAAAATTGCAAAATCATCCCGATTTAAAGCCACATTTTTTTGAACAATTCAATAATTTGTTCAAACTTTGATCTAACGCAAATTTTCAACTTTGGGAAACATGATTACTACAACCGAGAAAAAATTGTATAAAGTACTCCGGAATGTCGGAATTAAACGCAATTACATTAAAAATGCCCGTTCAATTGATGACCTTTACCTCGATGATTTTGACTATCGTTTACTGGTGTTCTACTTTGAAAATGAATTCAATGTTCACCTTAGGAAAAAGGACATTAAAATGCTGACAACACTCCCGGCTTTTCATCATTACCTGGGTAACTAAAAAATAAACAAAAGATGACCAACAATGAGCCCTGCTATCAAAAAATAGCAGGGCTACTTTTTTACCATTCGTTTATCATTCTTTTTTTTAACTTGTGTTTGATTAATTTTTCTTTTGAAAAAACTTTGCAGCGATGAAACGATTCACCTGGTTAATTATCTTATTTTTTGGCATTCAGCAACTTGTATTGGCTGCACCCACTGCATTTCAGCAACAACTCGAAGCCTTACCTGAAGTAAAAGCCGTTCAAAAAATTGATCATCATCCCTTCTTTAAAGAAGCTTATGAGGTAATGATAGAACAGTACCTTGACCATGGCAATCCACAAGCAGGAAAATTTCTGCAACGTATTTTTATATCGGACTACAATAAATTCAGTCCGGTGATTTTTGTGACTGAAGGTTATGCTGCCAGGGGAGCCGAGCGCAGTACCTATATCAATGAACTCTGTGGCATTGTCGAAGCCAATCAGTTGGTGGTGGAACACCGCTTTTTTGGTAAATCCATCCCCGAAGATCTCAACTGGGATTATCTGACCATCAAAAATGCAACAGCCGATTTGCACCGCATCTACAAGATTTTCCAGCGGATTTACAACAATCAAAACAAATGGATAGCAACAGGCATCAGCAAAGGCGGGCAAAACACCATGGCCTATTACACTTTCTATCCCGAGGATATGAATATCTGGATTCCTTATGTAGGACCGGTCAATTTTGCCGTTGAGGACAAACGCATGGAAAAATTTCTGAACAATGTAGGAACAAGTGCCTGTCGGAAAAAAATCAGGGATTTTCAATTAAGTGTTCTGAAAAATCGCGACAGCATTCAACCTTTGCTGGACAGTTTGGTAAACGCTGAGGCTTACACCTTTTTTATCCCTACCGATGAAGTGCTGGATTATTGTGTGCTGGAATATGCCTTTTCATTTTGGCAATGGGGTGCCAATTGTCATGAAATACCAGCTGATACCTTACCACCTCGCCGACAATTTGAGTACCTGATGAAACACAGTGGCCCCGATTATTTCTCTATTGAAGGAACAGCCCCGATCAAACCATTCTTTGTTCAAACCCTGAAGGAATTCGGTTATTATGGATATGAAACCAAACCCTTTGAGCCCTATTTGCGTATTGATGATGCCAAGGGTTATATCAGGGAAGTATTTTTGAAAAATGAACCCGAATTAAAGTACGATAAAAAGATTTCAAAAACGATACAAAAAGCAGTGTTAAAGGGAGGAAAGCACATGCTGATGATTTATGGAGAACACGACCCATGGACAGCCGGTGCTATTGTACCCAAATCGGGGTCTGACGCTGTTTTGATTGCCAAACCAGCCGGATCGCACCTTACCCGTATCAACAATATGAGTTATGCTCAACAGGCTAAAATATACATGCTTTTAGAAACCTGGCTTGAGGAAGATAAATAATTGATCAATAAGAACGTAACATTTCAATTTCCTCAACATCCATGGGCTTTTTCCGGCCCAGAATCCTTGATCCCTTTTTGGTAATCAGGTAATCTTGTTCAATGCGTACCCCACCAAAACCGAGGTACGATTTCACATTTTTATAATTGATAAAATCTTCGAATTTTCGCTCAGCCCTCCATATTTTATAGAGTTCGGGAATAAAATAAATGCCTGGTTCGATGGTAAGCACATGACCGGTTTTCAGTTCTTTGGCCAGCCTAAGTGATTTCAGCCCAAACTGTGTACTTTTTGTTTCACCGGGCGCATAGCCCACGTTCAGTTCACCCAGGTCTTCCATGTCGTGCACATCGAGGCCCATCATGTGGCCAAGTCCGGTTGGGAAAAACATGGCGTGTGCTCCTTGCGCAATGGCTTCTTCGGTATTCCCTTTGGTCAAACCCAAATCTTTCAGTCCTTCAAAAATAATACGACAGGCTTCAAAATGCACTTCTTTGAAGGTAATTCCGGGACGAAGCATGGCTGCTGTCTGATAATGTGCAGCCAGGACCAGCTCATAAATTTCCCGTTGCTTTCTCCTGAAACGTGGTGAAATCGGAAAAGTACTGGTCAAATCACCAGCATAGTGCATAGGAGTTTCGGCACCTGCATCGAGCAAAAACAGCTGCCCTTTTTTCAGCACATTACCATGGTGATGGTTGTGCAGAATCTGCCCGCTCACCGTAGCAATCACCGGAAATGAGGCTTGCCCCTCCCTTTCGTGAACCACCTGAAGCACTTTTGCAGCCACTTCAGACTCTTGCATTCCCGGCCGGGCATATTTCATGGCAGCAATGTGCATGTCAACTGACCAGTTCACTGCCTTGTCCAATTCAGCAATTTCTTCGTTGTCTTTAATTTCGCGTTGTGCAATGACCGTGCGTACCAGATCGACCGATGATTTGGCGGTAAACTGATCGGGACGGATGTTGAGCAAACGCAGGATTTTGATTTTGTTTTCGGGCCTGTATGGAGGAAGGAAGTGGATGCTGCGGCCGGCAGCATTGGCTTCACGAAGAAAGGTGTACAATTTAACCATGGGCAATACTTCTGAAATGCCAACCATTTCGGCTTCTTCACGAATACTGGTACGGTTGCCCATCCAAACGATGTCATCTATGGTCATTTCATCACCAAAAACAATTTCCTGTCCGCTGTCCAAGTCGATCAGCGCAGCCAAAGAGGGCCGGTCGATACCAAAGTAATACAGGAAAGAGCTGTGTTGCCTGAAAGGATAAGGATTATCGGGATAATTCATGGGAGATTCTTCATTCCCAAGAAACAGGATCAAACCCTGCCCCATTTTCTCCTTGATGATGGAACGCCTTTGAATGTATAATTGCCTGCTAAACATTTTTATCATTTGAATTTGAAGTTCAAAAATAAGCTATTTCATCCTTTCGGGGAATTAATCCGGAACAAATTTGACCGCTTTCAGGGTAAAAGCTTGTTTTCGGGTGATTTAAGCCGAAGGGCTTTGATATTTTATGAAAAGGAACAATATTTGTTCTGCCGAACATTCACCTATCAACGGAACACTTATGCCAAGAATACTAGTCATCGACGACGAAAGAGCCATCCGGAACACTTTGAAAGAGATTCTGGAATATGAAAAATATCAGGTAGAACTGGCCGAAAATGCCATTCAGGCCCGGGATCTCATCAAGGCAAATGAATATGATATCATCCTTTGCGACATTAAAATGCCCGACATGGATGGCTTGGAACTTTTACCCATACTGATTTCTACACATCCCGACACACCGGTGGTCATGATTTCGGGGCACGGTAACATTGACACTGCTGTTGAAGCCATCAAAAAAGGAGCTTATGATTTTATTGAAAAACCACTGGATCTCAACCGTTTGCTCATCACCATCAGGAATGCTCTGGATAAATCAACCTTGATTTCTGAAACCAAAACCCTGCGGAAGAAAGTCAATCAGAAGTATCAGATTGTGGGTGAATCCACTGCCATTACCAAGATTCTGCAAATGACCGACAAGGTTTCGCCCACCGATGCACGGGTATTAATTACCGGCTCTAATGGCACAGGGAAAGAACTGGTAGCCCGTAGAATTCATGATTTGAGCAACCGGGCTAATGGACCTTTTATTGAAGTAAATTGTGCCGCCATTCCTTCGGAATTAATTGAAAGTGAACTATTCGGACATGAAAAAGGAGCCTTTACCTCGGCCATCAAACAACGCAAAGGGAAGTTTGAACAAGCCGAAGGCGGAACGCTTTTCCTCGATGAAATTGGTGACATGAGCCTATCGGCCCAGGCCAAAGTTTTGAGGGCCCTACAGGAAAACATGATTACCAGGGTAGGTGGCGATAAACCCATCCAGGTGAATGTTCGGGTGGTGGCAGCCACCAACAAGGATCTTCAAAAAGAAATTGAACAGGGTAATTTCCGTGAAGATTTGTACCACCGTATCAGTGTGATTCTCATCAAAGTTCCCTCGTTGAACGAACGGCTCGAAGATCTTCCCATACTGGCCAGTTATTTTATAGAACAAATTTGCAGCGATTATGGAATGCCCCTGAAAAGCATTTCGGATGAAGCTATTGAAGAACTGAAAAAAATCAGCTGGACCGGGAACATTCGCGAATTCAGAAACGTGATTGAACGCCTGATCATTCTCTGTGGCAACGAAATAACGGCCGGCGATGTCATCACTTTTGCTTCACCCATTAAATCGTGACCATGAAAAAGAACTTGTATGCCATCTTATTTTTAATGACGGTAGTGCTCGGACTAACCATCGTTCAGTTTGAACCGGTATTGAAGCATCCGAACAGTTACCTTTTCTCCCATGGAGGCGATGCTGTGAAGAGTTACTATAATTTTTCCTATCACCTGAAATATGGCGAAGGCATCCGCTACAAAGGAATCAATTATCCTTATGCTGAACACCCTCAGTATGAAAACACTCATCCCCTACATCTACTGGTACTGAAACAGGTCAACAAAATCATTCCGCTCGACCGCTATGGGGTGGCCATCATCAACCTGTCCATGGTTTTTTCTTTTTTACTGACCATCCCTTTTCTGTTTCTGATTTTACGACGATACAAACTGCCGGTTTGGTATGCCATCATCACGGCACTCATCATCCTCTACCTCTCCCCTCAGCTCGACCGGATCAAAGGTCATTTCGAGATGGTGTACCTCTTTTTTATCCCCATGTTCTGGTATTTACTACTCCGTTTTCGCGATGGGAAAAATCCCTGGCTTTGGGGCTGTTTACTGGTACTTTCAGGTTTAATCGGAGGTTTTACCAGTGCCTATTTTGTTGCCTTTTATGCCATGCTGCTGCTTTCGGTATTTCTGGCTGATTTATGGATGAAAAGAAAAGATCTTAAGCCATATATCAAACCCGGTTTGATTCTGCTAATCATGGCCATTCTTCCGCTGGCAGTGGTTAAAGGGCTGGTTTCTATCACCGACTGGGCGCCCGACAGGCCAAACAATCCATGGGGTTTCTATATTTTCCATGCCAATCTGTTCAGTGTTTTCTTGCCTGATTATCATGCCATGAAAAGTTTGTTCAGTACCTGGACCAATTTCGGCTATCAATGGGAAGGCCGCTCCTACATTGGTTTACCGGCTTCGTTACTGGCAGTGTCAATGATTTTCACCATCGTATACCAAGCAATAAAAAAACAAAAGGATCAGTTTCTGTTTCAGCATCCCGAAATGAATACTTTCTTACTCGGGGCGGTGTTGGTGTTATTGTTTTCAATGTGTTTTCCATTCAAATATGGTTTTGGCTTTTTGCTGGACATTCTTCCTCCTGTAAAACAGTTCAGGGCATTGGGACGTTTTGCCTGGATATTCTATTATGTTTTTACTGTTTATGCCGCCATCCTGTTTTGGAAAGGTTATCAGAAACTGAAGGAAAAAGCACTGCCCGTTTCAGCCATCTTGTTCCTGGTTTTTGTATTGGGTAGCTGGTCGCTGGATGCCGCCATCAACGCCAAAAAAAGTTTTAGCGGCATTTTCCTGCCCAACAACAAGCTGGAATCCGACAGTGGGCCCTACCGGCAAATGCTCAGCGAGGCCAACATCAATCCCGAAGACTATCAGGCCATTTTCTTTTTGCCTTTTGCCAATACCTCGGGCGACAAACTTTTATTTGAAGAAGGCATGAATGCTTTTGCCGAGGCCATGAAATGTGCCTACCATACAGGATTGCCCCTGATCCAGAGTTTCTCTCCCCGGCTTCCCTTCCCACATGCGCTCAGTTCAATTCAAATGCTCGCCGATTCGGCCATCCGTAAAACCCGGCTCGACGACATGAACGAGCTGCCCATTTTGCTGGTGATGACCCATGAAAAATTATCGAAAGAAGAACAATGGCTGAAAGACCATGCATCATTCCTTCATACTTACGACCAGGTAAGCCTGGCACGTGTTGAACTGAATGTTTTCCATCAGAGCTACCAAAACTGGCTGATTTTTGCTGATTCAACCAGGGCAAAATTGAGTGGAACTGAAAAAATAAAAGCGGATGTGCCCCTGAATGAACTTTATCACAGGGATTTTGAAGAGACCCCTCATGAAAACAGCTTCACAGGACAAGGGGCCCTCTTTCAACGCCGCAACAAAATCGAGGTTTTCAGTGAGAACTTTTCAGAGAAAGGAATGGATGGAGACTATGAATTAACATTCTGGATGTATTTTGACACCAGAATTTACGACATGCCCCAGCCAAAGCTACACCTCTACAATAATGGAGCATACCAAAAAACCATACGACTGAACAACCGGCACATCCACAACATATACGATCGTTGGGTAAGGGTTGAACAATTGTTGAACATTCAACCCGGATTCACTTATCAACTGGATGTGGAAGGAAAATACATTGCGCTGGATGAACTGTTGCTGAAACCAGTGAACTGTAATGTACTGATTGAAACAATGGATGGACGAAAATTATTGAACAATTTCCCCCTTGATTAAACCATGAAAAAACTAAGCCTTTATCAGATTGATGCCTTTGCTGAACAAGCATTTACCGGTAACCCGGCAGCAGTAGTCCTACTCAAAGAATGGCTTCCCGATGCATTGATGCAGCAGATTGCCATGGAAAATAACTTGTCGGAAACAGCCTTTATTGTTCCGATGGAAGATCATTTCGGCATTCGGTTTTTTACACCGGTGGCCGAAGTAGCTCTTTGTGGCCATGCCACCCTGGCCAGCAGTTACGCTTTGTTTCAGCTGGAAGGATACCAGGAAAAGCTCCTGGTTTTCAGAACCACCCATCGGGGTGATTTATTGATTTCCCGCAAAGATGATTTGTATTTGCTCGATTTTCCTGCCGATCATGTACAAAGCTGTGATGCTCCTGAAGGCCTGATTGAAGCGATGAGCATCGCGCCGATTGAAATCTACAGCGGAACAACCGACTACCTGCTGGTTTATCCCTCGGAACAGGATATTTTGAAGCTTTCGCCCAATTTTGAGCGCTTAAAAAAAGTGGATGCCAGGGGCATTATTGTCACAGCCCAAGGGGATAGCTGCGACTTTGTTTCCCGCTTTTTTGCTCCACGTTTGGAAATTAATGAAGATCCGGTAACGGGATCGGCCCATACCTGCCTCATCCCCTTTTGGAGTCAACGTATAGGTAAGAAAGAGATGAAAGCCCGTCAACTATCCAAAAGAGGTGGTAGCCTTTATTGTGAAAACCGGGATACACGTGTAATCATTGGCGGAAAAGCCTTTCATTACCTCACAGGAACAATTTTCGTGTAAGCGATGTTCCTTATCTTTGCTAAAAAAATTAAACATGAGTCAGCGGAAAACCGATCACATCAACATGGCCGCTCAGTCGGAACCGGGAAACAATAATTCCGACCAGCGTTTTCATTATGAACCGCTTCTGAAGCCCCATCCAAGAGAAACGGCACCAGTTTCCTTTCTGGGAAAGATCATGCAATTTCCCCTATGGATATCAAGCATGACAGGTGGTTCGCCCGAGGCCGGAAGGATCAACCATATGCTGGCTGAAGCCTGTGCCGAATTTGGGTTGGGCATGGGGTTGGGCTCCTGTCGTACCCTCTTGAGCAGCCGTACCCACCTCGATGATTTTAACCTACGCCCCATCATTGGAAAAGACCTCCCCTTTTATGCCAATCTGGGCATTGCCCAACTTGAACAATTGTTGGAAAAGCAATCGGTTGATCAGGTGCACGAGCTGATACATTTGCTCGATGCCGACGGACTGTTTATCCATGTGAATCCTACCCAGGAATGGCTTCAACCCGAGGGTGATTTATTGAAACGCCCCGCGCTGGAAACCATCGAAGCGGTGGTAAAAGCCGTAAACGGGCAATACAAAGTAATTGTGAAAGAAGTAGGACAAGGCATGGGTCCTGAAAGTCTGGAAAAATTGCTCCAGCTTAAGATTGACGGTATTGAATTCGGGGCTTATGGAGGCACCAATTTCGCAAGCATTGAAATCATGCGCAACCAGAAAGGTTCGGCACAATACCTTACACCGCTGGCCAACATTGGGCACAATGCCAACGAAATGGTGGAGATCATCAATGAAATTGCGATGAACCATTCGGTCCATTGTCAACAGCTGATTGTTTCGGGTGGAGTCCGTAATTTCCTCGATGGTTATTATCTGACCAGTAAATCGTCATTGCCTGCAGTTTATGGCATGGCCGGTACCATGCTGAAACATGCCATGGTTTCGAAAGAAGACCTTCGCCAATTCATCGAAGCCGAAAAGCAGGGCTATCAATTTGCCACTTCTTTTTTAAGGATAAAGCGTTAAACCAAAAATCGCGACCATGAAATTTTTACTACTTCCGTTGCTGTTCATCACCCTTGCATGCAGTGCACAGAAAGAATACCCGGATCAAAGTATCGATGCTGAGTTTTCATTTGAACTGGAAAAATACCTGGGAACCTGGTACGAAATTGCCCGCTTCGATCATCGTTTTGAAAGAGACCTTCAATTTGTGTCCGCCACATAC
>JAFGVJ010000269.1 GCA_016938055.1 Prolixibacteraceae bacterium | reverse complement strand
CCGATCAGCATACCTTTACCACTGCCGCTACTGCCCCATGGGCTTTCGGCATTCTGCATCCGCAACAGGGCGATTCCACCGAGCTCGAAGAGCTGGAGCTGAGCTGGAACCATGCCCCCGGAGCAGATAGTTACCTGGTTCATCTGGAACAAAACGGGCAAAGTCTCTATGAAGAATCCCTGGCACATGCCACCGATACCAGCTGCACTGTTCCTCTTAGTAATGCTGAGTATTATACCAACATGGATATCCGCGTGACAGCTGTTAATGAGTATGGAGAAACGCTGTCCAAAACAAATTTTTATAAGAAATTCAGGACGGGGATCGAAGAAGTTGAAAGGGTACAGGAATCAATCGCTTTGAAGAATTTTCCCAATCCCTTCAGCCGTTCTACAACCTTTCACTTCAACATTCCGGAATCCATGGATGGTGCCAGTCTCAAGCTGACCATCTACACCCTGAAGGGCGAAAAAGTCACAGAGTTGCTGAACGAAACCGCCAAAGCCGGAAATCGGAGCATCGAATGGGAAAACAGCGGCTTACCGCAGGGGATTTATGCCTACCGCATAAGCCTCGGACCCAGGAAGTATGCCGGGATCATGGAAATTGCCCATGAGCTAAAGTGAAAGCAAACAAAATTTGGATTGCCCATGCAATGGCTTTCCATCGCTACCGGTCCCTACCGATTAAACCAGTGAGTTGGTTTCGGTGTTGGGGAAAACCAGCGAAGGTTTAAAGCTTTTGGCTTCTTCAAAATCCATGCTGGCATAGGAGATGATGATCACCACATCGCCCACGGCCACTTTTCGGGCTGCAGGTCCGTTCAGGCAAATGATGCCACTTCCCCTTTTCCCTTTGATGACGTAGGTTTCGAGCCGCTCACCATTGTTGATGTTCACCACCTGCACTTTTTCATTTTCAATGAGGTTGGCAGCATCCATCAAATCTTCGTCAATGGTAATGCTTCCCACATATTGCAGGTTGGCTTCGGTAACGGTGACCTTGTGTATTTTCGATTTACAAATTTGAATGAACATCTGCTAAAAAGTTACGTTATCAATCAATCGTACTTTACCACAATGAACAGCGATGCACCCTATTTTGTTGCCGGCATCGGTCCAACTCGTGATGGAATTCAAATGCTGATCCTCCACAATATCAAAATATTCAGTTTGAAGGTCAGGGTTTTGATCAATGTTGTCGACCACCCATTGCTTCAATGCTTCAACGGATAAATGCCGGGCCTTTTGCATGGCTGCAAACAGGGTTTGCGAAATAAGCGTAGCGCTGGCCCGTTGCGTGCTGTTCAGTAAAGTGTTGCGTGAACTCATGGCCAGGCCGTCGGGTTCACGTACAATCGGGCAGGGAACAATTTCAACAGGCATTTTCAATTGTTTCACCATTTGGTTAACAATGGCCAGTTGTTGAAAATCTTTCAGCCCGAAAAAGGCTTTATGCGGTTCCACCATGTTGAACAAGCGGCTAACCACCTGAGCCACTCCATTGAAGTGGCCGGGACGGTGAAGGCCTTCCATCACAACATCGAGGTGTCCAAAATCGAAAACACGATGGTCTTCGGTGGGATACATCTCGCTGACTGTTGGTGCAAAAACCAGGTCACAGGGAGTGGTTTTCAACATGGCCAAATCGGCATCGAGGTTACGCGGATAGCGTTCAAGGTCTTCCTTATTGTTGAACTGATTGGGGTTCACAAAAATACTGACCACAACAAAACTACAGGCATCCCCTGCCTGCCTGACCAGGGACAAATGGCCCTCGTGCAATGCCCCCATGGTGGGTACAAAGCCCACAGTTTTATCTTGTTTTTTTTGTGTCGTAATGGCCTCTTTCAAAGCGGCAACCGTATGCACTAACTCCATCAACAATACAATTAGTGCGCAAAGTAAATAAATAAATCACGAATAAAACAGCATCGGAGCCAATCTTTTAAAAAGGCAGGTGATTGAAAGCCATCTATGATATGTCCCGTTTTTTTCCTAATTTTGCCCCATCATAAATATCGAAAGATAGAATGGAAAAGAAAAAGGTATTGTTTATTTTTCAGGAAATTACTCCTTACCTACCCGAGTCCGAAAAATCCATCATAGGTAGATATCTCCCCCAAGGCATTCAGGAAAGAGGAAAAGAAATCAGAACATTTATGCCCCGCTACGGCAGTGTAAATGAACGCAGAAATCAATTGCACGAGGTAATCCGATTATCGGGTATGAACTTGGTTATCAACGACTCCGATCATCCGCTCATCATCAAGGTCGCATCGATTCAAACGGCCCGCATGCAGGTTTACTTTATCGATAACGAAGATTATTTTCACCGGAAATATGTGATGACCGACAAAGAAGGGCTCCCTTTTGATGACAATGATGAACGGGCCATTTTCTTTGCCCGCGGTGTGTTGGAAACAGTCATCAAACTTCGCTGGTCGCCCGATTTAATCCATTGTCACGGCTGGTTTGGTTCTATGGTCCCCCTGCTCATCAAAAAAACATTCGCCGACGATCCCTTATTTTCGAATTCCAAGGTCATTTTTTCGGTCTACGACGATGACTATCCACAGAAACTCGATCACAATATGACGGACAAAATCCTGGGCGATGAAATCACCCGCGACGATGTTCAACTACTCAATGATCCCAGCTACATCAACCTCAACAAACTGGCAATACAATATGCCGACGGGATTATCTTTGGAAGTCGCGACATCAACGGCGAAATACGCAAAGCTGTTCAGGAAGCTGGAAAACCACTCCTCGAATATCAAACAGAAGAAACTTACATTGATGCCTACAACGATTTTTACGATCAAATACTGAAGCAATCATAAATAACTTTTAAAAAAAGAGAGCACACACTCTCTTTTTTTGCTTTTCACTTGTTACTATCTAACTTAGATTTTTTAAATTTCTCAACTAAAACAAAAAATATGTGCGGAATTGTTGGATACATTGGCCCCAAAAATGCTTACCCGATTCTTCTGAAAGGGTTAAAACGGCTCGAATACCGGGGATATGACTCGGCCGGTGTTGCTTTGCTTCAAAATGGCAACACTGTGATTTACAAGAAAAAAGGCAAGGTTAGTGAACTTGAAAATTATTGTAACAATAAGGCTACCTTTACCAACATTGGCATTGCCCATACCCGTTGGGCCACCCATGGTGAACCGAACGACATTAACGCTCACCCCCACCATTCCATGAATGGTTTGTTCACCATCATCCACAACGGGATCATCGAGAACTACGAAAAAATCAAAGAAGACCTTAGTGCCAAAGGCTATCACTTTTATGGACAAACCGATTCTGAAGTGTTGGCCAACCTCATTGAGTACATGTATGCCGAAGGCGAACACGTCAATGCAGAACTGGCTGTACGCATGGCCCTATCGAGGGTGGTAGGTGCATACGGACTGGTGGTGATGTGCAAGAACGAACCCGAACAACTCATTGCTGCCCGAAAAAGCAGTCCGCTGGCAGTTGGCATTGGCGAAGGGGAATATTTTCTGGCTTCAGACGCCACTCCCATGATTGAATATACCAAGAATGTGGTCTACCTGAACGATAACGATGTGGCCATTCTTACCCGCAATAGTTTCACCCTGAAAACAGTTCATGCCGATGATGAATTGCAACCTGAAATTCAACAACTGGAACTGAGCGTGGGTGAACTGGAGAAAAACGGCTACGAGCATTTTATGCTGAAAGAAATTTTCGAACAGCCCAAAACCATTGCTGATTCTTACCGGGGCCGGATAGATCCCGAGACCAAAGAAATTGTTTTGGGCGGTTTATCGGAAGTGATGCCCCGCATACTGGAAGCCAAACGCATTGTGATCATTGCCTGTGGCACCTCGTGGCACGCAGCCCTGATTGGAGAGTACCTCATTGAAGAATTTGCCCAGGTACCGGTAGAGGTGGAATATGCCTCGGAATATCGCTATCGCAAACCCATCATCCGCCCCGACGATGTGGTGCTGGCCATCAGCCAGAGTGGTGAAACAGCCGACACCATGGCTGCCATCCGCCTGGCCAAGGAAAAAGGAGCGCTGGTGTTGGGCATCTGCAACGTGGTAGGTTCCAGCATTGCCCGCGAAACCCATGCCGGGGTTTACACCCACGCCGGAGTCGAAATTGGGGTAGCTTCCACCAAGGCCTTTACCGCTCAGGTAACCGTACTCATCCTGCTGGCCATGAGGCTGGCACGCAAGCACCAGACCATCACCGACGAACGCTATTTCTCGGTAGTGGACAGTTTGTTGAGTGTTCCCGATAAGCTGGAATCCATCCTGATCAGTCATCCAAAAATTAAAGAGATTGCCCTAAAATACAAAGACAGCATCAACGCCCTTTACCTTGGAAGAGGCTACCTTTTCCCGGTAGCGCTGGAAGGTGCACTGAAATTGAAGGAAATCTCGTACATACACGCCGAAGGCTATGCAGCCGGCGAAATGAAACACGGCCCCATTGCACTGATCGACAGCAACCTGCCTGTGGTAGTGGTGGCAGCCAAAGACCGTTATTACGAGAAAGTGGTAAGCAACATTCAGGAAGTAAAAGCCCGCAAAGGAAACATCATTGCCATTGTTACCGAAGGGGATAGCGCCCTGCGTGCCATGGTGGAAGATGTGATCGAAATCCCCAAATCGGACGAGGTAATTACCCCGCTGCTGGCAGTGATTCCACTGCAGTTGCTGGCCTATTACATGGCTGTGCTGCGTGGCTGCGATGTTGATCAGCCCCGAAACCTGGCCAAGTCAGTGACCGTAGAATAAAGATTGCACCGGGAATTGTGAAATTTTCAACACATTTTCACTGCCAATTCTGCCAAAAATTGTATTTTCGCGCCTGATGAAGAAAACATCATCGAAGGGTTGTTAGCTCAGTTGGTTTAGAGCATTACCTTGACAGGGTAGGGGTCACTGGTTCGAATCCAGTACAACCCACAAAAAAGATTACATGAAAGATGTAATCTTTTTTGTTTTAATCTACCACCTTCCTCAAGGCTTGTATGTTGAATCTGGTGGAATTACCAGGCTCCTTATAAATGATAAATCGGCTATGGTCGTGAAGCTATCGCCCTTTTGAGCATCAACAACAAAGCCATGATTCCCAGCATGACGATGTTCACCAATAATGCAATAATCATCAGCGTAGAAAACAGGGAGATGATCACACTGATTGTTCGCAATACCATATCGGGAAAACCATCAATCCATCCCGTAGCCAGGTTAAAAAGCAACAGGAGGAAAATCAACATGAGGAAACCCCAAAAGGCCGTATTCACATCGGAGCGGCTGAGCGTGATGGAACTGCCAAGGGTAATAGAACAATACAAGAGCAAGGCAATGCGCCACCAGCTGCTTTGTGGCCCTTTGAAAACCTCATTGAACAAATATTGCAGACTTTGGACAGAAAGTTGGATTTGTGTGATCAGCCCATCGCCGGTTTGTATAGTCGCATCATCGAACCGAAAAGGAGGGAGATCGCCAATACCAATACCAAAAAGAAGGTAAAAGAGCAAAAAAAGTAAGGCTGTACCCACAATCACAGGGCCAATGCCAATGAAAAAATTTCCCAATTGATGGTACCAATTGCGTGGATGGTAACGATGGCTGACGTAACCCAACGATCCCGTTTCCTTGTCGGGTTTGAACAGTTGAATTTCGTCAATCTTATGCCCGAAAAGCAGGGCAAACAGGGCATGGCTCAATTCATGAAAAGCAGTGCCCAACCAGCCAAAAATAATCAGGTAAGCCTTTGTACCCAGCAAACTAAGCGCTGTTTTTTCAATTGCCCTCGAAAGCAGCGTCATGAGCAGTGTAAAAGCCAATACAGGCCCGAAGAAAAACAAGAGTTGTTCCAGGAAAACAACAAAAGTAATTTTCAGATAATGGCCAATTTCCATCAGTTATAGAATGGATCGAAATGTTTGGTAGGCTGTATGATCATTCTTTTTCATCACTTTGCTCATAAACGTTTAAACGGATCATTCATGATGAAGCATTTCCTGAATGTGATCGCTGTTCCCGTACAATACCATGATGTCCCCCGCATTCAACACCGTATCGGCCATTGCAATCCCTTGAATTTCGAGCTTTTTCACTTTGCGGAACAAGCCAAGTATATTTTTTTCAGTTTTGTTCTTCATGATGGTTAACACAATGACTTGATATTGTTTGTTGAAGCCAATTTCGGCGATAGTTTTTCCATGAAATTTTTGAGGGATTTTTGCTTCCACAATGCTATAATTGTCAGCTATTTGAAAGGAATCGATAATGCCTTCACTGGATAGTTTTTTGGCCCATCTTTCGGCCGTTTCTTCCTCGGGGCGAACAATCTCATCAATTTCCATGGCTTCAAGGACCGTTTCATGCAGCGGTGAAACTGAGCGGCTGATTAACCTGGGCACATTCATTTTTTTCATCAGTGCAGTGGTCAGAATGTTGGCTCCTTCATCCTCTCCAATGGCTACAATTACAACATCGGTATTTCTTAAGGGCAGGCTGTTCACAGCATCCTGGTATTTGCAATCGATGCAAATTGCCTGGGCTATCTTGTCTTTCAGCTCTTCCACCTTTTCAATTTTCTTATCCACACCAATTACCTCATGCCCCAGATTGGTTAATTTCGTAGCCAACGAAGTACCAAAATTACCAAGCCCAATAATTAAAAATTTCATATTGCTGTTCTTAATTAATTAAAATATTGTCACTTGGATAACGATAACTTGATGAGCGGTGCTGCTTGATGAATGACATCAATACCGTTAACATGCTGATTCTTCCAATAAACATGGTCAAAATTAATACAATTTTGCTCATGGTCCCCAGCCCGGCAGTAATTCCCATGCTCAGGCCAACCGTACTATAGGCCGAAACACACTCGAAAAGAATATTGACCAAGCCAAGTTGCCCATCAAAAATGGTCAACCAAAAAAAGGAGGTAAAGATGACCACAAGCGATAAAATGATGATGGCAAATGCCCTGTTGGTAGAAATATTGGATATTTCACGATGATTGAGTTCAATACGGTTTTTTTCAGTCACAATGCTGTAAATGTTCATGACTGCCAGTGCAAAAGTACTGGTCTTAATACCCCCTCCGGTGGAACCTGGTGAGGCACCAATCCACATCAGTACAATCACAATTAAGATGGAAGGGAATTGAAGGTTTGAAAAATCGATGGTATTGAATCCGGCGGTACGGGTGGTCACCGAGGTAAAAAATGCGCTGACTATTTTCCCCGTCAAATGAAGTTCCCTCATCCCCTGATTGTATTCAAAGAAAAAGAAAAATAAAGTGCCAAACAAAGTAAGCATCAGTGTAGTCAATAATACGATCCGGGAATTGACATTTATTAGCCTGGGCGTATGTTGCCGCTTTTTTCTTGCAAAAATTCTCACAAACATTTCATACGTCCTTCTTCTCAAGTATTTCAATAAGTTAAATACAATTGGGAATCCCAAACCACCTAAAATGATTAAAACAGCGATAACAAGGTGAAAGGGATAATTGAAGAGCACAATTTCCTCCATTAAACCTGATTGCATGGTAGAGAAGCCTGCATTACAAAAGGCCGAAACAGCATGAAACATGGAGAAAAAAATCTGTTCAAATAATTCGCCCTGGAAAACACTGTTCCTGATTTGCTGGAAAATCAAAAGGGTACCGGCTGCTTCAAGAATAAAGGTGATCAAAATGATCTTCTTTAAAATAGAAAATACTTCACCCAACTTCTCGGTATTGGTCATATCGCGCAGCACAATCTGATTCTCGTATGAAGAAACACCCCTGAAAAAGAAACTGAAATAACTGGCGAAGGTCATGATGCCAATCCCCCCAATTTGAATCAGGATCAAAAGAATGACCTGCCCAAAAAAGGTAAAATAGCTGCCGGTATCAACTACTATCAAGCCGGTGACACAAACCGCGCTGGTGGAAGTGAAAAGGGCGTCAATAATACTGATGCCATTCACCGTTGATCGGGGTAATAAAAGCAGCAAACTACCCAGTAAAATGATGCCTGCAAAACTAAGCAGGAAAAGCTGTGACGGCTTAATGTAAGTTCTTTGATAATCAAACTGTATGGCTGCCGATTCGCGAATAAAAAGTGTTATTACGGCCACGGGAAGCCACCAGTGTGGTGAAAAATCAATCATGGGAAGCCATAAGGGGTAGAGGCTTTTCAGAAAAACTGTCAGGATAAACAGGAAAAATACCAGGTCAAATGGAACCGTTTTGATCCGGGGCCGATATGCTGGCATGAAATAACGGTTGAGCATGGACACTAAACCAGCTCCCAAGGCTATCAGATAGACGACTCTGAATGATTCGAATAAGGTTTCAAGGTGATTAAAACCCATCTCATAAATGAAAGTCAACAGGGCTATACTACTAAGTAGGATGGATAGTTTCCTGATGATGTTCAGAAACCACTCAATCTTTTTCTTCTTTAGTATATTGAATAACTGAAGCATCTGCAAGGACTTATTTCATTCAAGTTTAATTGATCATCAACGATCTTGTTTGTATACAACCTCGTAAACATCGGTGCGGCGGTCCTTCAAATTGCGCACAGCTCCGTAGGTATGCAATTCTCTCAAAAGGTCAATGTCCACATCGGCTACCAGGATCATTTCGGTATTGGGAGTGGCTTCGGCCTTGATGCCATTGGCCGGGAAGGAAAAATCGCAGGGTGTAAACACCACCGACTGGGCATATTGAATGTCCATGTTTTCGACCTTGGGAAGGTTGCCTACACTTCCGGCAATGGCTACGTAGCATTCGTTCTCGATGGCCCTGGCCCTGGCACAGTAACGTACCCGTGAATAACCATTTTGAGTATCGGTCAAAAAGGGTACAAACAAGATGTTCATCCCCTTTTGGGCCAGGATGCGCGACAACTCGGGAAATTCCACATCGTAGCATATCAACACACCTACCGGGCCACAATCGGTTTCAAACACCTCCACTTCGTTTCCTCCCTGAAGGCCCCAGAACTTTTGCTCGTCGGGGGTGACATGAATTTTGCGGTAAGTATCGAATGTTCCGTTACGGTGGCACAAATAACCTACATTGTAAAGTTTTTGATCTTCGGAAAGAAAAGGCATGCTCCCGGTGATGATATTCACATTGTACGACACGGCCAGCTGCTGGAATTTATCCCTGATTTGTTCAGTATACCCGGCCAGTTTCCTGATGGCTCCGGCTTCCGAAAGGTGGTTATATCCAGCCATGAGTGGCGCATTGAAGAATTCCGGGAATAGGGCAAAGTCACTTTTATAACCCGAAACAGCATCAACAAAGAATTCAGCCTGATCGAACAATTCCTCAATGTCTTTATAAGAGCGCATCTGCCACTGGATCAGGCCCAGCCTAACTACCGGTTTACTGGACGATAAGCCAGTTGTTTGTTTTTCGTAATAGATGTTGTCCCATTGCAGTAACACGGCGTACTCATGCGATTCGGCATCGCCCGGCAGATAGTTCTTCAAAATTTTCTTCACGTGAAAATCATTCGACATCTGAAAATTCAGGGTCGGGTCGTGAATTTCGCGGTTGCGCACTTTTTGGATGTATTCCTTGGGCGACAATTCGGTAGCATACTTGTAATAATTGGGGATTCTCCCTCCAAACACAATGGCTTTCAGGTTCAGCTTTTCACACAATTCCTTGCGGGCATCGTACAATCGCCGTCCAAGCCTTAGGCCACGGTACGAAGGTTCAATAAAAACTTCGATTCCGTATAACACATCGCCGGTGGTGGAATGGGTACTAAAAGTATAGTTTCCTGTAATTTGCCTGAAAGAATGCGAATCGCCAAAGTGGTTATATTTGATCCGCAAAGTAAGTGCACATCCTACAATTTTTTCATCTACCAGGATGGCAATTTGTCCTTCGGGAAAAATTCTGATCAGTTTTGCAATGCTGGAATGATCCCAGTAAGCACCCTGCCAGTTTTCATAGGCCGAAATCATTGATGATTTCAATCCATCGTAGTCTTCAATGGTCAGGTGACGTAAATCAATTTTTCCTATTTCATCCATTTATCTCTTTTTTCTTAGAATATTTTCGTTTGCAATTTCACAAATAGTCACAACAATATAAGCCAAAACTGTTAAAAAGGTTGCCTGCCGGTAAAAAAAAGGACTTCGTCGATTGCAACCATGATGGCCTGCTCACTGTCTTTACTTTTGACGCTGAAAACACAAACAAAAACCAGGAATAGCCACCTGTTCAATGAAACACCTCACACGCTGCTCTTTTTATTTAGCCATGAAAACACAGCAACAGAGATAAGCCCCGCCCCGGCGGGGCTGTTTCACTGACCGGGAACGATCAACCCAAAAACCATGCAAGCACACACTGTCCATCTCCAACAGGGACCGCACCCAATTTCATCGCCCTACCACCTTAATCCACAGGGAACCGATGGTGGTGAATTTCAACAACATCTCCAACGCTTTTCAAATCAGGTAACTGAAGAAGGATTCTACCGTTTTCACAAGGTATTGAAAATGTTCGAAGCCAGGCAAAAAATGCAGTTGGGAAGCCTGCAATTTAGTCTGGAAGAAACGGTCCTTGACCTCTTGATGATGGGGGTTTTGTGGAACAATTACCAAGGTTGCTGGGGCAGTGCCCACATCGTCTGGAAAGCCCCCATTTTTACCCGTTTGTTTTTACTCAGGAGAAACTTTCCGGGAATAAAAAACCGGATCGATGCATTCAGGGGATGGCTGGGGAAAAAATGGTTGTCGGCACCTGCTCGTGAACAGGAGCGCATTACCCTCCACAAAGTTGAACAGCTGAACCTTTGGCTGAAAGCCTGTTGTGAATTTCAGGGCGAAACAGCCCGGCTCGATAGCTGGATCCGTTTCATGAAATCAACAAAAACACTTGAGGTTCAGGAATTTTTGACTGAAGTCACCTGGTTTGGCCAATGGTTCAAAACAGCTTCAAAAAAAGTACTGGGTTTGTACACCTGTAATGTTGAACCCTTCATCCAACAACAACACCAGCACTACCTGGGCCGCGAAGATTACTTTTTTACCGGACGTTCCGAAACTGAATACCACCTGAACCTTATAGGGGCTGCCATCATGAACAAGAACATGCGCGGACAGTTTCTGAATACCGAAAAAAAGCTTCTGCTGCTACCCTCCTGCATGGCTAAAAGCAGTAAATGCAAAGCCAGCCATACTCCAGAAGGAATAATTTGCCAACATTGCACCGCCGATTGTAACATTTCCAGAACAGCCAGGGCCATGTTGGAGAACGGAGTTGAAACACGCATCGTTGAGCATGCTTCAGGCTTCAATGCTTCCCTGAAAAAATGGTCGAATCAACAAACTACCGGTCTCATTGGAACAGCTTGTGTGCTGAACCTGATCTCGGGTGGTATGGAGATGAAAAAACTAAACATCCCCGCTCAATGCATCTTTCTCGATTATTGCGGATGCAAAAAGCATTGGAATAGCCAGGGCATTCCTACCAACATCAACATAGAGCAGGCCAAGGCGTCATTCTACCAGGTACAGGCTGTTTGATCAAAAACAAGTTCACATCACTGTTGGTTGATTGCTTCATCGTTGATGAATACCTGATCGAAAGTAATGTTCGTCGCATCTGCAATGCTGTTTCCTTTTTCAACACCGTTAAAGTTGGAATGGCTAATGTGTATGTCGTAAATACATTGTTGGTTCTCGATACCCTGCAATAAAACAGCATACTTCGATTGCTGACTTTCGATATTGCTCAGGTGAATGTTTCTGATCACCGGGTAAAGGGTATCCGTTCCTTCTTTCTTGATGTCGTATTGACAATTGATGCGTAACACGGCTTCGCTCACCTGACCAATTTTCACCCGGTCGATGTAAATGTTTTCAACCACTCCCCCACGGTTCGAGTTGGTTTTGATGCGGATGGCACGGTCAAGTTCAGGACTGTCCATGATGCAATTTTCGACATAAACATTGCGGACACCGCCCGAAATCTCGCTGCCCATCACCACACCACCGTGGCCATTTTTCATGGAGCAGTTCCGTATGACAAAGTTTTCGGAAGGAATATTGGCCCTGATACCATCGCGGTTACGACCCGATTTGATGGCGATGCAATCGTCGCCGGTATTGAAAAAACAATCTTCGATGAGCACGTTCTTGCACGATTCGGGATCACAACCATCGTTGTTGGGACCCAAACTGTTGATGTGAACACCGCGGACAATCAGGTTTTCACAAAGCAGGGGATGGATCACCCAGAAGGGGGAATTTTCGATGGTTACGTCTTCGATGAGCACGTTGGTACACTTCACAAAATTTACGAATTGCGGACGCAGGTAGTAGCCATCGCCCATTTTTCTTTCCTCAACAGGTACTTCGCGGGCATTGTAATCATCAAGCGCCGGACGGGCATGGTCCATCAGCTGGCTGGGATGTCCTTCATTCCATCCAAATTCAGTTTTACCTTTCCAAATCCACCAGTTATCGTTGGTGGCATTCCCCTGTAAAACACCTTTGCCGCTCAGGGCGATGTTGGTTTGGCCGTGAGCATAAATCAGCGGTGAATAATTGTAGCAATCTATCCCTTCCCAGCGGGTATAAACCAAGGGCAAATAATCTTTTGTTTCCGTCGAGAATGATAAAACGGCCCCCTCCGAAACATGCAGGTTCACATTGGAACGCAGGTGAATGGCCCCGGTATAAAAAATACCTTTGGGTACGATCACTTTTCCGCCCCCGTTCATATGGCAGGTTTCAATGGCTTTGTTGATGGCCATGGTCGATAGGGTCAAGCCATCGTTAATGGCCCCGAAATCGAGGATATTGTAAGTTTTTTCACTGAACTCAGGTGCCTCAATTTGTTTCAGGATGCTTTCTGCACTGATGGTTCCATTTTGAGCATTGCTGCATCCTGTGAAGACCATTACCGTGATTAACAAGACCCAACGCATAGGCTGATTCCAAGCTGCAATCGTTCTTTTATTCTTCATCATAGCATTAAAATTTGGCAAATAAACCCCCACCGGTGCCGGTAAAACATGCAGTTCCGGATCAGGATAAAAAATAAGGAGGACAAGCTGGCTGTCCTCCATTCACTAACTACTACTTCTTTAAAAATCTGAAAGTTTGCTGATATTCTTGTCCAACAAGAATGAAATAAGATCCGCGCTGGAAATCACTGACATCGATGGCCGATGATCCGGCAATTGCATCGATGGTTTTTACCAGTTTTCCCTGGCTGGAATAGATTTTCAGGCTGGCAGTCACATGTTGATCCATGTCGATGTAAACCATATCGCTCACAATGGTAGGATATACTTTGATTTCGGGCAGGTTCCATTTCTCTGCCGATACCGGACCTGTAGCCCAGCGTGGGTCACCCACCAGGGTACCTTCGCTGCTCATTTGAAACAAATCGGAACCATCAGGGATTTGGAAGTTTCCGTTTTCGGGATCGGTAAAACCGGGATCCATGTCGTAATTGTATTCTTTCTTATTAAAAGTCGTTTCGGCATAAGTTCCGGCATCAAGGATGAAATCGGGCGACATCACTGTAAACGATATTTCGTTGTTTTTGATGGCATTCCCGTCGGGATCGGCCACACGCCAACCGTTTACCGTCACTTCTTCTTCCACCATTGTTTTTCCAAAGATTGAATTGGAAATCATGAGGCTTGCCTCCTGGTTGCTGCGGATGTCAAACAAGTACTGACCGGTTTTTCCACCCCCCCAATTGTAGAACGTACAGTGGTTGATCTTCACTTCGCAGGGAAAATCGGCCATGTCCTGTAAGTCAATTAACTTGTTGGGAATGTTGTACATGGTGCAGTTCACCAATTCAAATTTGTCGAAGGTGATTTTGGATTTCATGCGGAAAGGGCCGTAATCGCCTCCACCGCGGTAATCGTTCAGGATACAGTTTTCGAACCTGATGTTCTTGGCATAGTATGAGTCACGGTCGCCACGGATGGCTGAGCGGTTGAAATGGTTGATGATGCAGTTTTTCACCACAATGTCGCCAAAGGTTTGCGATTCCCCGGAAATGAAGTTCAGAAAATAATCGCCTTCCAAATCACCTTCGGAAACGGTCTCAACACCAGTCAGCGAATCGACCTCGGCCCCCGACCAGATAATGCCTTCGATGGTGAGACTTACTCCATTGGCCGGAACATCAATTTGGTTGATGTGTACCCGGGTATCGTTGATGCCCCCTGCATTTTTTATGGTCATGGATTTATCAACCAGGATGTTTGCGTAGGAAGCCTTGTGCACACCGGGCATGATCAACAGGGTACCTCCTGCTTCTACTTCGGCTACTTTGCTAATGATATCTTCACCAACATTGACAACTACTTCGTTCTGCGCATAAAGCATAGTCAGCGACAGCATTATCGCCATGCTTAAGGTGTAAATTTTCTTCATAACAATCAATTTTAAGGTTATTCAGTTTATCTGCAATATTTTCAATATCCAAAATCATTTTTCAGATTTGGATTGGTATCGATCACACTTTGGTGAATCGGGAGCAGCTCTTTTCGGTTGGGTTCGAAAAAAGCAGCAATATCAAGGATGTATTCTTCGGTCAGGTCATCGGCCCAGTCGGTCACATTGGGCCAGACAAGGCTGTCACGCTCAGCTATTTGAACAGAGTCCATCACGTAATCAAGGTTGAGGTATTCAATTTGTGTCCCTTTCTGGCGCCACACAATTTTTCGTGGTATGTTCTCATAGGGAGTTTCACCCAACATTATTTTGGTGAGTTGGGCCCTCATTTCATTGATTTTGTTGTCCAGCAGGTTCCATCTGATCAGGTCGGGTTTACGAAGGGCCTCGCCGCCAAATTCCCAGGCACGTTCGTTCACCAGAAAATTGAAGAAGGCTTCCTTACCAGCAGGAATTGCAGGAATTTTATCCGGACTTTTGGCATAAGCCCGCTCCAAAATGGGCCTCATGGCATCGATGGCTGCGGGAGTCGGGCCGTTGTTCAATTCATTTTCGGCTTCGGCATACATCATCAACACATCGGTGTAACGCAAAATGGGCCAGTTAATGCCGGTGAACTTATCGGTTCCGGGCTGCTCGGGAACAATCCATTCGCGACGCCATTTGGCAATGACCATATCGGCCATCTGCCGCAGCAGGTTCGCATTGTTTTCATCAATTTCGTAGGGCACGATGGTGACGTCGCGGCGAACGTCCCCTTCCCTGAATGAATAATAATAATTGGGCAGGGCATTGACCCCGGGATTGCATTTTCCATATTTTGAATCTTCGTGAATCCGGGTACCGATGTAGTAGCCCAGTTCGCTGCTGGTGTATTGTCCCATCCCTATTTCCAACATTACTTCGCCATATTCGGTATCGACTTTCCTTTCACACATGGTTCTGAAAATGTTCTCATAAGACGGGTTGAGCTGATGCTCTCCACTTTCAATCACCTCACGACAAGCATCGCGGGCTATTTCGTAGTATTTCAAATGATCGGAACCCCGCTGCATGCCACCATTCACCCTGAGGGAATAACCACCCCTTGCAAGGGCAATACGGGCCAGCAATCCTTTCACGGCGCCTTTGTTAAAACGCTCGCCAGGTTCCAGTTCTGAACGCCAGGGGACCAGTTCGGCGGCCATTTTTAAATCAGCAATCAGATGCTCATAAATGGTATCGCGGTCGGTTTTGGGAAGATTGAAATCATCGCCTGCTTTGGAGGGGACGGTTTTAAAAGGTACATCGCCCCAGTTTCTGATCAGTTCAAAATAAAACAGGGCGCGCAGGGCAATGGCTTCGCCATAATAGTAGTCCATCCGGATCTTATCCTCTTCGGTACCTGTGATGTATACTTCACTTTCAGGAATGTTGGCAATGCAGATATTGGCCCGCTCAATGGCAATGTAGTAATTGCGCCATGGCTGTTCTATCTCGCTGTTTCCAGAGTTGGCGGCATATTTGGCAATACCACGGCGACCGTTGTCGAGTTCTCCCGAGCATTTGGCAATGTCGGTATCCACCCCGTAATACATACTCACGCGTTTGGAATAGCCTTCGTCGCGGGTCATCAACTGGTAAATACCCAAAATGGTTTGCTCCGTGTAATCGGGGTTGGCAAAGATGTTCTCGTTGGAGAACAAAGATACCGGCTCATACTCAAAGAATTTTTCACATCCGAAAGTGGTGAGAAGTATGATACTAACGATGATGTATTTTATTTGCTTCATTGTTTCCGAAGTTTATGCATTACAAATTGAGGTTCAAACCAAAAATGACCGAGCGGCTACGAGGGAAGGCCGAATAGTCGACCCCCGGGGTCATGGGCGTACTGCGCCGGGTATCCACTTCAGGGTCGAAGCCCGAATATTTGGTAAAGGTGTACAGGTTGTTCAGGGTCACATAAAAACGTAAACCTTCGATTTTTACCTTGTTCACCCATTGCCTGGGCAGTGAATAACCCAGGGTCAGGTTGTTCACTCTCAGGAAAGATCCATCTTCTACGGCCCACGAGTGGAAGAGGTAACGTCCCCGCGGGGGTGCCCACATGGTGGCATTGGCATTCAGGGCAGCCAGCTCATCGGGATTGGTGACCACAACACCTTCGCTGTTCACGGTCATCCAACGGTTTGAACTGTTCATCTCGTTCAACATGTTGGTGTACTTGTAATAAGCACTGGTAAACTCAATTTTACTGGCATTGTAAATGTCATTACCATACACCCAGTTCAGGAAAACACTAGCATCGAAATTTTTGTAGCTGGCCATCAGGTTGACTCCTCCAAAATGTTTGGGATTGGCGTTCCCGATGATGGTGCGGTCGTCGTCGAAGGTCACTTTTGATCCATCGTCGATAACAGTACCACTGGCATCGATGGGATCGGCCATGTTTTTAAATTTGTAAGCGCCAGGGCCAAAGCCGGCAAAGGTAATCCCCCGGTTATCGGCAATGCCGGGTTTCAGCACGTACTCGCCGTTTCCATCTCGGAGGAATTCACCCGAAGCCGCATCAATCTCAAAATCATCGACGGTGTAAAAACCATCGGTCACAAATCCATACATCAAACCAATTGATTCACCCACCTTCACAATGTAATCGTCACCGGTATCGGCACTCCAACCCGACGATTGGGTGAAATTATCGAGCCCGCCCAGGTCATCGATCCTGTTTTTATTAAAGGAAATATTGAAATTGGCCTGCAGGGTAAAATCTTTCCGGTCAACCAGCACCGCATCGAGGTTGAGTTCCAAACCACGGTTGGAAGTACTCCCGATGTTTTGCATCTGGGTTTCAAAACCCGACACACTCGAAATTCTTGACTGCACCAGCAAATCGACCGTTGAGTTCAGGTAAAGTTCCATGGTAGCATTCAACCTGCTCTCGAACAAGCCCAGGTCAATTCCCAGGTTACGGGTTTGCGTGGTTTCCCATTTCAAATTGGGATTGGCCAATGAAGTGGGTCTGAAATAGGGCTGTTCCTTTTCATTCAAAAAATAAGCTTTGCTGGATGATACACTGTAGGTGGTGGTCCAGAGGTATTCGGCAATTCGGTTGTTTCCGGCTGTTCCATAACTGGCCCTAACCTTCAGGTTCGAAATGGCCGGTATATTTTGAATAAATGGTTCTTCGGACAAACGATAAGCCACCGATGCACTGGGAAAATAACCCCAGCGATTCACCGGTCCAAAGCGTGAAGAGCCATCGGCCCTGAAAGTAACAGTAGCCAATAATTTATCGTTCCAACCGTAATTCACCCGACCAAAGAAGGAAAGCAAAGCATTGGCGCTTTCGTAAGTTTCGGGTTTCTGGTGCTCATCACCCAGTACCATTGAGCCAATGGCCACCTCGGGAGTGATGTCCTGAGGAAAAGAACGAGATTCGACACTAAACCGGTTGGCCGATTCCTTGATGGCTTCCTGCCCTAACAGGATGTTCACATCGTGCACACCCGCAATCCTTTTCAGGTTGTAGTTGGCGGTATTGGTAATCCTGAAGGTACTGTATTCACGGGTTTCCAAAATCACCACGGGTTTGTCGCCGTAACGGCGGGCCGTACTGGTACTGAGGCCATAGAACCTTTCATTGCGGTCGTTTTGTTTTTCCATCCCGACGGATGAAATAAAGCTTAAGCCTTTCATGGGTTCAAAAGTGATACTCCCGTTGTAATTGTTGTTGCTACGGAAGTTTTGCCGAAAATCGTCGATGGCCAACTCCAGGGGATCGGTCAGCTGGCTGGCCGTGTTGTAATCATCATCGTTGAAAATAATGTCAGGATCAATCTCTGCCAGTCCGGTAGTTGGCCGGTATTGAACCGCATGCCGCAAACGGTTGTTCGACGAAGTTCCCGGATCAGAAGTTCCGGCCCCTTTCACCACCCTGTCGGCATATTTCAGGTTGAAATCAACGGTGAGCATATCGCTGGCCTTGTATTGGTATTTGGCCGTTAGGTTGTTCTTTTTGAACCCGGTTTCCACCATGATACTTTTATCGGTAGTATTGGTATAACTCAGGTTGTATTTGGTTTTATCGTCGCCTCCCGAGATGCTGACATTGTTGTAATAAGTGGGGGCATTGGCGCCAAAGACCTGGCCTTGCCAGTTGGGATCGACCGAAGAACCGTATAGGTTTTCAAGATCCTCCCAGGCACCGTAATAGGTTTGGAAGTCTTTCCGTTCAGGGAAAGTGGCACGTGATCGTTCGTATTGGAACAAAACGTATTCGTAAGGCGACAGCAAGTCGAGTTGGTTGGCCAGCTTTTTCTGCCCCAGGTAACTGTTGTAACTAATATTGACTTTTCCCTTGGTGCCGCTCTTGGTGGTAATGATGATGACCCCGTTGGCACCGCGTGAACCATAAATGGCGGTTGAGGAGGCATCCTTCAGTACGTCGATGGATTTGATGTCGCTGGGTGCTACGTCGCTGATGCTGTTCACCGGGAAGCCATCCACGATGTAAAGCGGCGAATTGTCCTGAGTGACCGAACCGCCGCCACGTACCCTGATTTTGATTTCAGCATCGGGCGAACCTTCTGAAGTAGTGATCTGCACACCGGCCAAACGACCCGTCATGGCCTGTGCCGCTGACGATACCGGGATATCTTTCAACTGATCCTCACCTACCGAGGACACAGAACCGGTGAGGTCCCTTTTGGTAATTGAACCATATCCAATAGCTACCACTTCTTCGAGGTATTCGGTACCGGTTTCGAGGGTTACATTGATCGTATTCCGGCCATTGACTGCTTCTTCCCGGGTTTTCATTCCCACAAACGAGAAGACCAGTAAATCACTTTGAGGCTTGTTTACTTTGATGGTATACATTCCGTCAATATCGGTGATGGCACCGGTGGTGGTCCCTTTCACCACCACGGTAACACCCGGGATGGCTTCACCTGCTTCATCATTTACTTTTCCGCCTACTGTTGCCTGAGCAAATCCTTGCCCGGCCATCAGTAATCCTACAATGATTAAAAGAAGCTGTCTCATTTATTTTTATTTACAGGTTTATCGTGCAACAAGTTATAAATTCAGTTCGATGGCTGCCATGATTAATGGCGCAATTCCCTTAGGTTCGTTGTCGATTTGTTTTTGGTTGATGTAATATTCAAAGGAACCATCGCGGTGGGCTTTGATCCCCAAACCGGCCGGCCCGCTTATGTTGGTGAGCGTTGGGAGCTGATCGGACCCGGTTTTTACAAAGCGGTTGGTGAGTGACAAGAATGCTTCCCTTGCTACATCGTGGTATTTCGGTGGCAACATGCCCAGCGTCGAAGCCTTGGCATACGCATAAATGATCATGGCTGAGCAGGATGTTTCGATGTAATTATAGGGCTCATTTCCCCGGTCGAGGATCTGGTACCACAAGCCGGTTTCCTTGTCCCTAACTTTCAACAGGGCTTCTGACAGGTGTTCCAGCATAGCTGACAATTCAGCCTTTTCGGGATGATCAGCAGGAAGAAATTGGAGGACATCCACCAGGGCCATCAGGTACCAACCCATGCCCCTTCCCCATTTGTTGGGCGATTTTCCGGTTTCGGCACTGGCCCATTTCTGGGTGCGGGTTTCGTCCCAGGCATGTACCATTAATCCATCACTGGTATCAATGGTATGTTCGTAAATATTTTTCAGCTGAAAACAGATGGTATCGAACCACTGAGGCTGGTTGAACATATTGGCATATCGGGCCAGAAAAGGGCCGTACATGTAGGCACTGTTCAACCACAACTGCCCGTCGTAGATTTTTTTGTGACAAAACGCGCCGCTTTTGGTGCGTGGCTGCCCGTTAAATTGTGTGATAATTTCGTGAACGGCGAGGAGGTATTTTTCTTCACCGGTTTTTTCATACAGGGTGAGTAAGCCATTGGCCGGAAAAACATCGTCGAGGTCGTAGGCCTGAAGCTCATAAGTGTGGATCTCCCCTTCTGAATCGATAAAATGATCAAAGTAGTTGCGGAAATATTGAAAGTAAACCGAGTGCTCGTTGTCCAGTTGCCCGATGGCCTGCCCCAGCATGGCCACGTCGTATTGCCAGCGGATGGACGAAGGATTGTTGTAAATGACCAGGCTGTCGTTGCGTTTCATCACGGCATCGGCCAGGCGGGTGCTCCATTTCACATCAGGCTCCTTCACCTTTTTGGAAGCTCCCGTACCACAGGCCTGTAACAGCACTACCAGGCTCAAAACAGCCGGCAGCAACCAATCCTTTATGTTTCTACAACAGTTCACTTTACAATATTACAACGAATGCCTTCTACCTTACATGCACAAATAATTTTAAAATGGGGGATATTTCATCAGTTTGAATGAGCCTGCTTCGATGAAAAACAGCTTTCCATCGCTTATCAAACAGTCCAACAAGGCCTTGCAACCGGCCCCACTTTGCTGTTGGGTTCCTGCTCGCTGGTTTTCACCCATCACCAGTCCTTTCATTCAAGAACTATTGCTATTTTTAGTCGTTGAAAGAAATCCAAAATCCATGTTGAACAAACTACTGGTCGTTGTACTGCTGTTGAGCCTGATACTTTGTCAGGAAACCAAGCCCGCTCATGCCATCGAGATTGAGCGCTTTGAACAGCTGGACACGCGGCACGGACTCTCGCAAAACAATGTACTGAGCATGTACTGTGACCACGAGGACTGCATGTGGTTTGGCACCATGGACGGACTGAACCGTTACGATGGCTACAGCTTTAAGATCATCAAATCGGAACCGGGTAAGAAAAATACCCTCACCCACAACCGGATCAGCAAAATTTGGGAAGACCAGCGAAATTTTCTCTGGGTGAAAACATACGATGGCTATTATCATTATTACCTGCGCGAAACCGGGGAATTCATCAACTTCCCCGATTATCACGAAGTCATCGAAGAAAAAAACAGCACCATCAGCAGTTTTCACGAAACACGAAACAGAACGGTTTGGCTGGGGACAACCAATTCGGGGCTCTACCACCTCACCTTCGACGAAAACATCAAACGTTACCAGAGTGAACACTTTGTGGCTGAAGATACACCCGAAATGCTGAGCAATGCCATCACCTTCATTCTGTCAGACCCTTCGGAGAAAGTATGGTTTGGGACCGATCGTGGACTGAACCTGCTGGACAACACGGGCAAATTTCAGCAAGTGTTGGAAGGCACCGCCATCAGCTGTGGTTTGATTTCCGATGGGATGTTATACGCCGGCACAAGCCATCAGGG
>JAFGVJ010000268.1 GCA_016938055.1 Prolixibacteraceae bacterium | reverse complement strand
CAGCAATGAAACAACAAATAGGCTGAGGTCAAGGATGAAGTAAAACACTTGGTGTTCATCATAAAAATTGGCCAAATCGAGCAGGATAAAAAAACTGCAAAAAAACAAGGATACCACAGCGAAAAATTCAGCTCGCTGCTGATCCTGTCTGATCATTTTCAGATTGAGCTCAGCTTTTTCGGTTTTACTCAGCTTTATCTCCTCGATTCCAAGCTGATTTTTGATAAAACTCATCCCATGTTTTTTACCGTGTTGGTTTAATAGGTCATCAATTTACTCAGATACTTACCAATGATGTCGAATTCAAGGTTCACCACTGTTCCAACCTTGAACGTGTGAAAATTGGTGTGATGATAGGTATAGGGAATGATGGCTACCTGGAAGCTGTTTTCCTGTGAGTTCACCACAGTTAAACTCACACCATTGACAGTTACAGAGCCTTTTTCAACGGTCATGTAGCCTTGTTTGGCTTTTTCACGGTCAAAATCGTAGGCAAAGGTAAAGTACCAGCTGCCATCGGCTTCTTCCACTTTGGTGCAACGGGCAGTCTGGTCAACATGCCCCTGAACAATATGGCCATCCAAGCGGCCGTTCATCATCATGCTTCTTTCCAGGTTCACCTTGCTGCCTGCTTCCAGCAAACCCAGGTTTGATTTCAACAGAGTTTCCTTGATGGCGGTAACCCGATAGTTTTGTTTTTCATGGTTCACATTAACAACGGTAAGGCAAACGCCATTGTGCGAGAGGCTTTGATCCACTTTCAGCGTATCAACAAAGGTGCAGTTGAGGGTGAAGTGAACATTTTCCTGGTCTTTTTCAATGCTCAGCACGCTTCCGGCTTCTTCTACAATTCCTGAAAACATAAGGTATACGTTTATGATTTTGATTCGAAAATAGGTAAAATTATCCCAATATAATGGTGCCCTGGTCACTATTCAGCAAACAAAAGGTTTATTTAAAAAATGAACCATGTCTCCTAAAAGTCAAATTGTATGGAAATAAACAAATTCTGAAACCTGAGTGTTACTGTGTACCGCTTAACAATTAACTATCAAAATAAAAGATGAAATATTCTGTTGAAAAATTAAACAAGCTGATTGTAAGTTATTGGATAATAAATCAAAATAAATCTTAAATATTTTTGTAGAGTAGGATTGAATATTGATTTTTGAGTTCGAACATAAACCTTCTTTAAATGATCAAAAAAGTCTTAGTGGCTAACCGAGGGGAAATAGCCGTAAGAATTATGCGTTCGTGCCGTGAGATGGATATTGCCAGCGTGGCAGTCTATTCCAGTGCCGACCGCAAGTCGCAACATGTGCGCTATGCCAACGAAGCCTATTACATAGGACCTTCGCCTTCCAAAGAAAGTTACCTGAACATTGAAAAGCTGATTGAAGTAGCCAAGCTTTCGGGTGCCGATGCCATTCATCCCGGCTATGGTTTTCTTTCGGAAAATGCCGAGTTTGCCCGCAGGGTCATAGAAGCTGGTATCAGATTTATAGGGCCAACCCCCGAGGCCATAACGGCCATGGGCGATAAAGTAACGGCCCGTAAAATTATGATCGAGGCCGGAGTCAGCGTGGTGCCGGGTACCAACGAGAACCTCGATACCGATGAAGCCTTGCAACGTGTTGCCCGTGAAATTGGCTATCCGCTCATGATCAAAGCTTCGGCCGGAGGTGGCGGAAAAGGCATGCGCCTGGTTCGATCCGAAAAGGAGCTGGTGGCTTCGTACAACATGGCCAAATCGGAAGCCCGCACTGCGTTTGGAAACGATACCGTGTACATTGAAAAGTACATCGAATCACCACATCATATTGAATTTCAGGTGCTGGCCGACCAACGCGGCAACACCATTCACCTCTTCGAAAGGGAATGTTCGGTGCAGCGCCGCCACCAGAAAGTGGTGGAAGAAACACCATCGCCGCTGATGACCCCTGAACTGCGTGCCAAAATGGGCGAGCAGGCTGTGGCTGCCGCCCGCTCGGTTGACTATGTGGGTGCCGGTACCGTAGAGTTCCTGGTTGACGATGATCACAACTTCTACTTCCTCGAAATGAATGCTCGCCTGCAGGTGGAACATCCCATTACCGAAAGGGTGACCGGTGTTGATTTGGTGAAGCAGCAAATCCTGATTGCCGATGGGCAAGTACTTAAAATCAAGCAGGAAGCACTGAATCAGTTCGGCCATGCTATTGAGTGCCGGATTTATGCCGAAGATCCCGATAACAACTTTATGCCCAGTCCGGGACTGATCAAGCACATCACCGAGCCCCTGGGCCTGGGTGTGCGCACCGATGGCTATGTGTACGAAGGGTACGAAATCCCCATCTATTACGACCCCATGATCTCCAAACTGATTGTTTGGGCCTTAACCCGCGAAGAAGCCATTCAACGCATGAAAAGGGCCCTGTTTGAATACAAGATTACCGGGGTGAAAACGTCTATTCCTTTTCTTAAAAGAATCATGGATACCCCCGATTTCGTTTCCGGTAAATACAATACTCATTTCATCGAGAACAACGAAGATTACCTGATGTCGCGCAACGACTGCAACCAGGAGTGCGAAGACCTTGCCATGTTTGTGGCTTACCTCGATTACCTTGAAAAACTGAGTTCCGTGAACATGAACAAAGAAGTGGAAACCAACGAAGCTTCAAGTTGGAAAGAATACGCGAGAAGACGCAATGTAATCCGTTTTTAAAATAGAATTATGCCATTTGAATTAAGAATCAAAGACAGAACCGCGAAAGTGGAGATACTCGATCAACAGGGGAGCTTTTATCAGGTGAAAATTGGCGAAAAACTTTACCAAATCGATGTCACCAAAGTTGAAAGCGGCGTGTATTCGGTCATTTACCAGGGGAAATCCATTAATATGGAAATGATTGAAGGCAGCACCAGCAACACTTACATCGTGAACACCCGCAGTAACGATTACCAGGTAGCAATCATCGATGCCAAGACCCGTTATCTCGAAGCCCGTAAAGGTGATCACGACAGCGGGGAAACCATCATCTCATCGCCCATGCCCGGCAAAATTGTCAGGCTGCTGGTTAAAAAAGGAGAAAAGGTTGCCAAAGGTGATACGGTCATCATTGTATCAGCCATGAAAATGGAAAGCGAATACAAAAGCCCTGTAGATGGGATCATTGCGAAAATATTTGTCAAAGCCGACGATGTGGTGGATGCCCATCAACCCCTGGTCGAAATTGAACCAATCAACGAACAGTAAATAATTATTCCATGCAAAGCAGAGAAGAAAAATACGCCTTATTTGAACAAAGGAAAAAACAAGCCGAATCAGGCGGTGGTGAAGAACGGATTGCCAAATACAAGCAAACCGGACGCTTAACTGCCCGCGAACGCATCAAAATCTTTCTCGATCCCGGTACTTTTAACGAGATGGACCGGATGGTCACCCACCGTTGTACCAACTTCGGGATGGAAGAGAACATCATCCCCGGCGATGGGGTAGTGACCGGTTACGGAAAGGTCGATGGTCGCCTGGTCTTTGTTTTTGCCCAGGATTTTACCGTATTTGGCGGCTCACTCAGCCGTACCAATGCCGATAAAATTATCAAAGTGATGCAAAAAGCCCTGAAAATGGGCGCTCCCATTGTGGGTTTGAACGACTCGGGCGGGGCCCGTATCCAGGAAGGCGTGATGAGCCTTGCCGGTTATGGCGATATTTTTAACCTGAATGTAAAAGCCTCGGGGGTCATTCCCCAAATTTCGGCCATCATGGGCCCCTGTGCCGGTGGAGCCGTGTATTCCCCGGCCATTACCGACTTCATTTTCATGGTGAAGGATACCAGCTACATGTTTGTAACCGGCCCCGATGTGATCAAAACTGTGACCCACGAGGAAGTGACCAAAGATGAACTGGGTGGACCCATGACCCACAATGCCAAAAGTGGCGTTGCCCATTTCATTGGCAACGATGATGAACATACCCTGATGATGATCCGCGAACTGCTCAGCTTCCTGCCTTCGAACAACCTCGATGCCCCGCCGGTAGTTGCTTCTGTCGATCCGGTTGACCGGGTGGATGAAGCCCTGCAGACCCTCATTCCCATCGATCCCAATAAACCCTACGACATGCATGAACTCATCGGGTCGGTGGTCGACGATGGTTATTTCTTTGAGGTAATGCCACATTATGCCAAGAACATCATCACAGGTTTTGCCCGCTTGGGTGGAAAATCGGTGGGGATTGTGGCCAACCAACCTGCCCATCTGGCGGGTGTACTCGACATCAACTCCTCGGTAAAAGCAGCGCGCTTTGTACGCTTTTGCGATGCCTTTAACATCCCGGTGATTACCCTGGTGGATGTTCCCGGTTTCTTGCCCGGAACAGTACAGGAATTTGGCGGCATCATCAAACACGGCGCCAAGTTGCTGTATGCCTACGCCGAAGCAACTGTGCCAAAAATCACCCTCATCACCCGCAAAGCCTATGGTGGCGCCTACGATGTGATGGCCAGCAAACACCTCAG
Source organism: Prolixibacteraceae bacterium (assembly GCA_016938055.1). GTDB lineage: Bacteria > Bacteroidota > Bacteroidia > Bacteroidales > Prolixibacteraceae > Roseimarinus. Next base: position 3,271 of record JAFGVJ010000268.1, on the reverse strand, counting down.
TGCCGATGTGAACTATGCTTATCCCTCGGCCGAGATTGCCGTGATGGGGCCTGCCGGTGCCGTGAACATCATCTTCAGGAACGAAGCCGATGCTGAAGCCATTGCCAAGCGCGTGGATGATTACCGCGACAACTTTGCCAATCCTTACAAAGCGGCCGAACTGGGCTACCTCGATGAAATCATTTATCCGAGAGATACCCGCAAAAAGTTGATTGCCGCGCTGGATATGACCCGAAATAAACGCGACGATAACCCGCCCAAAAAACACGGTAACATTCCGTTATAAGCGGCTGGATTTTAAGCAACATCAAGTATAAAGACTTTCTAAAAAGACCTTTGTGTGACCTTCGTGATAACCTTTGAGTACATTGCGGTAAAACTTAAATGATTGAACCACAAAGTAAAACAAAGTGTTCACAAAGTAGCACAAAGAAAAAAGATTGAGTCTGATAACTTTTTAGACAGCCTCTTTTGCTTTTTATACTCAGCAAAGTCAAACCATGACGAACTTAAAATTAAAAAGGGCCCCCAAACGGGAGCCCTTTCTCAATGTGAACTAACCTTACGAAAAAAACTCAATGTTCCATGTTGTTGTGTCCTTCCGGTCCAGCACCATGGCCATGCTGGGCTTTATCTTCCTTTTTATCTTTCTTAACTTCAGCAGTATACCCCAATTTGTTAAAAGCTTTGATGAGGTCTTGCTCATTGGTTTTATCAGTTCTGAAAGTCACCGTGCATTCTTTGTTGTCGAGTGAGACTTTCAAATCTTTAACGCCCTTTTCATAGGGAATATTGCCTTCGATTTTCTGTACACAAGCATGGCAATCCATGCTAACGGTAAAGGTGAGGGTTTTTTCGCTCTTCTTTTCGGCAGCGAAAGCCTTGTTGCTGAAGCTGATAAGCAATATGGCCAACACCGCTGCAATTCCTGTTAATGATTTCATGTGTTTCATATTTAAATTTTTTTAAGGTTTGTGAATGACTGTTGATTAATACTGATGAATGGTATAACGCAATCCCGCGTAGATTTTCCTCCCGTGAACCGGTCCCCAAATCATGGAACCATCAAAATTGGGTCCCCAGGGATCGTTGGCAGCAATGATGGGATTGTGCATTTTGAAGTTGTTCAGGTTCTCGGTACCCAGGTAAAAACTCCAGCGCTTGTAATTTTTGGTGATTTGCGCGTTGATCACGGTGTATGGATCAAAAGTTTCCTCCCACAAGGGATTGCTTGCTGAAGGATCGGGCAAACGGCCACCACCGTTGAACTGGCTGGTAAAATCAAACTGCCACTTGTTCATACGGGTGGCATAGCTCAGGCTCACCATGCCTTTGTAGCGACTGGTGAGTGGCATTTCACGCAAGGTTCCGTTGATGCTTTGCTTTACATCGTTGATGCGGTAGGCTGCGTTGAGGGTAAAGCCCCTGAACAGCTCGTAAAAGAGTTCGGCCTGTACCGCATTGGAATAGGACTGTCCGTTGAGATTCATAAAATGAACGGCATGCACATCACTGTCCACATCGCGTACCACCTGGTTCATAAATTGCGTGCGGTAATAATCCAGCATCAGGGTGAAATCGCGTCCGGCCAACTTGAACTCGTACAGCAGGCTGCTTCCCATATTGAAAGCTTCTTCCTGGTTCAGCTCGTCGTCGATGATGATTTGCCGCGAGCTGGCCAGCAGGTAACTGTTCTCGGCCAGTGGTATGGATGTACGGTAGCCTTTCCCGGCCGATCCCCTTAGCACCAGATGTTCCATGATGTTCCACTTGGCATGGATGCGGGGTGTTACAAACAATCCGTACACGCTGCTGTAATCACTGCGCAAGCCAAGCAACACGTTCAGTTTGTTTTTCAGGTGGTAATTGTATTCGAGCCAGGCACCCGGTACCCACTCGCGGTGATCCATTTCACGGGTGTTCAGTACCTCGCTGAAAGCATCGCCCTGAAACGAAACCCCGGTTTTATAAGTGTGCAGGTCGGTTCCAAAATTGCCCTGGTAAATCAGGTTGAAATAGGCATTGTACTGGGTTCCCTGGTAATTTTTCAAACCATAGGAGGCATCCATGTTGTGATAACTGCCCGAAAGCTGCATCCCAATGCTGGTTCCAACCTTTGGAAGCAGGATGCCGTTTTTGGCGAAGAACTCGTAACGCCGGGTACGCATATCAATACCATACAAAGCACCGGAATTATCGTCGAAAGCACCGGTTTGTCCGGCCTGCCGGCTTTCATCCAGAACCTTCACCCCAAACTGACGATCGCCGCCGTCTTTGGTGGTTTGGTACCAGCGGTTCATGAAGTTTATTTGCTGTACATGCGGCATGTCCAGGAAACCATCGCCATTGTCGTCCAACTCTTTGCGGTGGTGTTCGGCATGAACCAGGAAAGTGGTAGCCAGGCTGTCGTTGAGTTTGTAGGTATAATTGAAATTGGCCTCCGATTTCAGGGCATCGTTGCCATACAGGTTGAGGTGCAGCACTTCGGTTCCCATTGGTTTTTTGTATTCCACATTGATTTGTCCCGAGATGGCTTCGTAACCGTTCATTACCGATGCGGTTCCCTTCGAGATTTGTATGGATTCCATCCATGGGCCCGGCACGTAACCCAAACCATAAGGTGCAGCCAGCCCCCTGATGGACGGCATATTTTCCGAAATGGTTTGCACGTAAATACCCGACAAACCCAGCATCTGTATTTGCTTGGCGCCCGTAATGGCATCAGAAAAGCTTACATCGACCGAGGCATTGGTCTCAAAACTTTCCGATAAGTTGCAGCAGGCTGCTTTTTGCAACTCGGTAGCGGTTATTTTGGTGCTTTGGATGGAGCTCAATGATGAAATATACTGACCCTTTGGTCGTTCCTTCACCACCACCTCTCCCAGTTCGAGATTTCTTTCAAGATACACCCAAAGTGGCTCGTTATCCTTGATAACAATGGTGTCGGGTTGATAGCCAACGAAAGAAATCACCAAGGGATGACCCTCAAGGTGAAGACTGATTTTAAACTGACCGTTTTCATCGCTGGTGGTACCATGGCTGGTTTCAGCCCAATAAATATTGGCGCCAACAATAGGTTGATCGGGGGATTCCTTTTCCCGGATGAATCCTTTGATATTTTTTTCAGCTGAATAGGCATTGAGCCCAAACAGCAGTATTCCAATAAGATGTATGATTTTCATAATGAGTAAAAATTGAATGTTCGACAATCAGTGAATGATATGCCGGATATTCAATTTCGAAGGACGCAAACCAGCTGCAAAATTGTTCT
>JAFGVJ010000267.1 GCA_016938055.1 Prolixibacteraceae bacterium | reverse complement strand
TCGGTCGAAGGGGTTGACGATTGCTTCGTGGACCTCACCTTTGAACCGCCCTGGGATAAGAGCATGATGAGCGAAGAAGCCAAACTGGAACTGGGCTTTTTCTAACAGATCCCTTACAGGAAACCAATTCATACATCATTTGATGAAGTATTCTTCATCGGTCAAAAATTAGTTTAAGGCCCCCCTTCAACACTAATTCCAAAGAAGCCGTTGGGCCATCTCATTCCGGTGGTTATGCTAAAACTAGCTAGCTGACATCCTTCAGGAACAGGTACAGCAACATCGAAATCGTATGGAGGATTAGTGTTGAGTGCTATTGGAAATGTAAATTCTTCCTCTTTTGCTGAACAAACGCGAACTGTTACAATAACACTACCGGCATATTGGGTACTTCCCCCAAGCTTACTTCCTGAAGCTGTTCCTTTAATTTTCAACTCAGAGGGATTACCGCTGATATAACAACCCGAATATCTCAGACGTCCTGTAGTCTGTCCAATGGTATAGCTCATCTCCCTGGCATACAGCCCTTCAATGGTATAGGCAATTTGAAAATCATAGATATAAGTTGGATGATTTTGCATGGTTGGCTCCATGCCATGTGGAGTAAATACGCCACTAACAGGATATCCTTCACTGCCCGTAGAAACAACAATTTTTACTTCGCTCCCACTCTCAACAAGCGTTCCAGCAAGCGGATCCTGACTAATAACATGATCTTTGGGAACAGTTTCGTTGAATGCAGTTGTAGCAGTGCATACCAGGTTTAACTGTGTTATTTCTTCTTCAGCGATGGTCTTATTTAAACCTACAACATCGGGAATCACTATCTTTTCTTCTTTCCCATCAAATCCTTCCGAACGTACTTTTAAACCTCCAAAAGCAATTTCGGCATATACCTTATCGCCATCCTTTATTCTTACTTTTTTAATTTCAAATTTTCCATTTTCAGCAATGGCTCCATAACGCTTCCGGAGATTATCATTTTTGTCTCGAACTTCAATCTCACCCAGACCATTGTATGCAATTTCTTTGGTGTACTCAATGTCGGTTGTATGTTTTACCTCACCGGCAATTTCTCCTTCTTCAGCCCGATTTACAACTACTGATAATGCTGGTATATAAATGCGTATAGCGTTTACCCCTGCTTCAATAATATTCGGAAAAAGTACTTTTGCCTGCGATTCAACACAGGCTAAATCGACATATTGATTGACAACAAAACGACCGGGAATTAATTCCTCAAAATATGAAATGTCTGTACAGTGCAACACCTCCGATTTACTTACATAAGAAACATAGTAATTGCCATCATATTTCATGTTGTCAAGAAGAGGACTCGCATAAGGTTGATCACGACGAATAATGGGCTTTGTGATATTTCCATGCCTGTTTGTTCCATAAATGGTTTCATTGGTAAAAAAATTATTGTTGGTATATGTTGCCAATGAATGAGCAATGGATCGAATATCGTTTTTAGCTTCCAATTCTTTCATCAAATCCTCATCAGGCTTGCCATCAAAAAAACTGTTGAATACACTGATTTGATTATTCCTGAAATAATCAACGTATTCTTCATAAGGATCGGGATTCCCGAAAACGTTGTTGTTATTGAACAAAGGTGATGGGTGAGCATCGTTCCTTACATGTGAGGGGCACCCATTATCGGCAATCATGTGTAAGGTTTCTCCTAACGAGCGCCATGCCCGTGCCATTATTTCGATCCGTTTTTCATTATCAGGTTCTTGCAAAGCCATGCGCATCCAGTTTTTTCCATTCTCCCAGGTGTAATGATGCTCTTGAACACCCATCCCGGCATTTGGATACCCTACAGCCCACTCAACGCCATCGATACGTGGATTGGTAAATAGCTGTTGCATCAAGCCCATGATTTTTGAATTTGCCTTATCAGTCAAATACCTATTGCCCTTCGATTTTGTGGGATCATAAAAATGCCTCAACGATGCAGGCACTTCGGGTACATCGGCTGAATATCCGCCATGACTGATCCATTTCTTTGGAGTTAAACTCATATTCCCTTCCTCAAAATATAAGTTCCGTTCAATTTTCGTATAATAAAATTTACCCGAAACATCATCAAAATGAAACAAACCATCCTTGGTAATTCCTGTACCTGTAAGCTTTTCTGTATCGAAATGGAAGGTGTAATGATTGAATTTTCTATAGTATTGCCTTTCGAAACTGTACCAACGAACAAAAGCATCGACAATGGCAGTGTTGAGATCGGGGTGGGTATGCTTATTACCGTAACCAGTTAGGACAAAAGTGATCACGAAATAAACCACAATGCCAGCCAGTAATCCTGTTATTTTTTGTGCTTTCATACCAACTATTCTTAAAAGCGTACTAATTTCCAATCTCCATCATCACCTACTGTCATTTCAACGGTGTAAGTGATCCCTTCTGCTTCAAATTCATACACTGCAAATATTTGATTGGCGAAGAGCAGTTTCCTCGATTCAAAAGCTTTAGCATAATGCGGCATGTATACAAGGATCTCGGGAAAAGTTTCTCGATAGATTTCGAGAGACGTTTCTGTCAATAAGCTGGCAAGCACTGTAGTGTCAGCGTTAGAAAATGCAGACTCAATATCGGATGCACCCTTCTTTATCCCACTCAGATCAATTTCTTCTTTTTCACGATCAAAGCTGAAAGTGTCAATGCAACTATGACTGACGTGCAGAAATGCACCAGAAAGAAGACCTAAAAGCAAGTATCCCAAAAAAGTTGTTTTACTTTTGGTTTTCAATTGATGCCAAACCCTTTTTTTGTTGTAGTTTGTATCCATTTGTATAACGGTTGATTTTTGGTTGGAATAAACCAAATTTATGGAATTAATTACAGAATAGATAGTTGTTTCTTTAAGCAAGATATTAAAAGTAGATGTAAACTTTGATTTACAAGAAATAAACACTAAAAAAACCTGTCTGAATTAGTTATTCGTCACAAACAAGTGAAAGCAGAAACCAACATTCAATCATGCAACAACATACCCTCCGAAAAATAAAAATTACAGGCCTTGCTCTTGTATCGCTGATTGGTTTGGGTGTATTGGCTTTTATTGTTCTCATTTTACTGGTAAGGCTTGGCGGTTTTGGTCCATTGCCCGATCAACAAACATTGGCAGCCATCCACAACGAAGAAGCCTCGCTGGTATATGCCTCTGATGGTGAAATCATTGGAAAATATTTTGCCGAAAACCGCACCAACATTGCTTGGGACGAGGTTCCGGAACATCTGGTGAATGCACTCGTTGCCACCGAAGACAAACGCTTTTTTCTGCACGAAGGGCTGGATACCCGCAGTTATTTACGCGTTTTCTTAAGATCAATCATCCTGGGCGACCGAAGCAGTGGCGGTGGCAGTACGCTCACCCAGCAACTGGCCAAAAACCTTTATGGACGAACAAATTTGGGATTTCTTAGCTTGCCTGTCAGCAAGGTGAAAGAGGCCATGATTGCATCCCGTCTCGAAAAGATCTATTCAAAGGAAGCACTGATTTTGTTGTACCTGAATTCAGTGCCCTTTGGCGAAAACGTGTATGGCATTGAATCGGCAGCCCATCGGTTTTTCAACAAACCAGCCAGTGCGCTGAAAGTTGAAGAATCGGCCATTTTGATTGGCATGCTAAAAGCCAATACCCACTTCAACCCAAGGTTGAACCCTGAAAATGCCACAGCGCGCCGAAACCTTGTTTTGGCCTTGATGGAAAAGGAAAATTACCTTAAGGCCAATCAGTGCGACAGCCTGCAAAGCATGCCCCTGCAACTCAACTACGAGAACTTTGAACTGGAATCACCTGCCGGTTACTTTGTTTATCAGGTGAAAAAACAGGCGGAACAAATCATTGAAGGCATCAACACCCAAACCGATCAGCATTACAACCTCGGGAAAGACGGCCTCCGCATTTACACCACTCTCAACCTTCAGGTTCAACAATTGGTCAATCAGGCGGTGAAGACCCACTTGCAAAAAATGCAACCTTTGCTCGATGCCGAATTGAAAAACCGGAATGCCAAAGCCCGTTGGATACAGCAAATGAAACGCGATTCCTTACTAACTGACAAAGATTTTAATATCCATCGGGTTGAACTGTTTGACTGGGAAGGTATCAAAACCGACAGCATCAGTAAGGCCGACAGTTTATGGTATTATCATAAAATGCTGAATGCGGCAGTGCTGATAACACATCCTGAAACCGGCGAAGTGCTGGGCTGGAGCGGCGGCAATCATTTTAGGGTATTGCCCTTCGACATGGTTCTGTCGCATCGGCAAATTGCTTCCACCTTTAAGCCCATCCTGTATGCAGCTGCATTGGAAAGCGGTTTTACACCCTGTACTTACCTCGAAAATGAAGCCCGGATATTTGAAGCTTACAACAACTGGGAACCCCAAAACTTTGATCATAGCAGTACGCCCGACAGTCTGGTGGCTTTGTGGTATGCCTTGGCCCACTCCATGAACCTGCCCAGTGTCGATTTGTACCAGAAAATTCCATCCAGCCAGTTAGAAAACCTTTGCTACCGCCTGGGCTTCCCCACGCTGCCCGATAGTGCTCCTTCGCTAGCTTTGGGAACTGCCGATATTTCATTGTTCGAGATTGTCAGAGCATACGGCGCCTTTGCCAACCAGGGAACCCTGACCGATTTGGTATTGATCAACAAAATTACCGATGCCGGAGGCAAGGTACTTTTCGAACACCAAAGCACCGGCGCAAGTAAAGTGTTCAGCACGCAAACTGCCGATCAAATTACCGCCATCCTGCAAAGGGCCATCAACGAGGGGACTGGCACAAAAATCCGCAACACCTACAACATCAAAGCAGCACTGGCCGGAAAAACCGGCACTGCCCACAACTACTCCGATGCCTGGTTCATTGCTTATACCCCCGAACTGGTCATTGGTACCTGGGTGGGTGCCCGAACACCCGATATCCGCTTTGGCAGTGCCCTGGGCACTGGTTCGGCACTGGCGCTACCCATTGCCGGTGAAGTATTGAAAGGCATTGAAAACAATCAGCAACTGGCCGAACAGTTTTTTTCTCCCTTTCACTTTGCCGATAGCATGAATGTTGACATCGATTGTGAAGCATACAGTCCGAAAGGAATCAAAGGCTATTTGGAAAGGATGATCAAGCCCGGTCCTGCAAAAGAGCAAAAATTCAAAAAAGAGGTGAAGAAATTCTTCAGAAACCTGTTCAAAAAAAATAAATAAACTTTTCACAGCAGTACTAAGTTGGACAAATTTCCCGGGGTTTCGGAATTTTCATATAAGGTTTAACAATAAAACCAACTATCACTTAGTTTCTTAATATTGAAGAAATTCCTCAAGTTAAATCTTCCGGTATGGCACTGAAGACATGGCTATTCGCATTCGCAACCCTATACAGTATGCTGGCCCACGCGCAGTATCTTCCCAATTTTCCGCACAGCATCAGCCGTCTGGAATACATCAATCGGGCACACTATGCATGGCACACCGAACCGGCAATTTATCTTTATTGGGGCAACCAGATGGATGAATATGACATGATAGGGAAT
>JAFGVJ010000266.1 GCA_016938055.1 Prolixibacteraceae bacterium | reverse complement strand
TGAGGTTGAGGTTAAGGTTTCCCGCTGCTTGGAACTGCTCCTTCGTAGCAGAAGGTAACGCCCCTATCGCGGGAAGCAGTGAGGGTTTCACTCCAAGTGAAGCTCTCACTAAACGCTGGCAGCATCGCTACTGCCTGGCAGCAAGGAACCATCAAAGGTGTGAACGCCTGATTGCTCCCGTTCCGCCCAACATGGCAAAAAGTTGCAGAAAAAGAGCGTATTTTTGGTTTTGTGCATCGTGCAGGACCTGTTAAATCTTTTAAAGTAGAACAATATTCGTGTTGTTACCTGTTAAAACGTTTTTTTGCTTACAACACGTCGTGTAATGAGTGTAAAAAGCTTTTTCACAGCTCAACACGCGTGTTGATTGCTGCAAAAATCTTTTTTTCAGCAATTGTTCTGCGTGTTGGGAGCAAAAAATTAATTTTCAGGCTTCAACCGGTAAATTTGTATCGGAAAATGTTTTTTGCACGTCTCAACAAGCGTTGCGACGAACTTTTGAGTATTTTTTTTGTGCATATGCAGTGGTAGTCTTCATTTTCTGCTTTGTTTGGCTTTCGCAAAATAACAATTTTGGGAACAGAAGCCTGGAAACCTGTTTTGCATGTGTGTATTAAAGCGAATCAAAATTGGTATTGAATGCAGCCCTTTGTACCCGGGCAAAAGCTCATCCGGCATCCACCTCGGCAAACTCGGTGACCGGAGGACATGAAGCGTACAAAAACGGTCTCGGCAAGCTCGACCGCGACCGGCTACGAGCTTCCGGCATCCACCTCGGCAAGCTCGGTGACCGGAAGACATGAAGTTTGCAAAAACGGTCTCGGCAAGCTCGACCGCGACCGGCTACGAACTTCCAGTATTAAGAAATCAGCATCCTTATCCTCAACCTCAGTCTCATCCTTACGCGACGAAGGAGCTGTTCCTCCGCCCGATCGGTGTCATCAGTGTTCCATAGAAGAATGTTGGACGCATGAATGATTAATGATTGAGGATTAGCGATTGAAGACTAAAGATTGCCGGATCTAAACAATGACAACAATGAGAACAATGACAACATTCTTCTATTCCCCTGATTGGCTCTGCAGTAACTCATTCTTTGTAGAACAGGGTGTAAAACTGCTGATAGCCTTGCAGGTCTTTCGAAGTTTTGAGTTTTTCGAGGTTGGTGGTGCTGATGAGGAAACTTTTGGAATTCACGTTGCGCAACGACATGCTTACCCGGCTGTCGGTGACAGCATCGGTGGCATAGGCTGCTGCCTTTTCAGCGTCCGCAAAGCTGTTTACCTCCAGTATCGAACGGTAATCGTCGAATACCGCTGATTTGATTTCAAGGTTGGCACTGCGGTATTTCATGGCATTGAAACGGCCCAGGTAGGTGGTGAGCAGCGTGAGGTTGGAGCCACCGGTGGGCAAGAGGTAAATCAGGTGATGCATGGCATCGGGCTGATGAACGAAAGGCCCTTCGTATGACTCAGTTGCTCCCTTTGCTTCTTCAGTTTCCTTCATTTCCTCAGAACCTGCTTTAGCTGCTGTTACATTTTCGGTTGGGGCTTCAGTAAGCTCGGTTGTGCCCTTATCTTCCAATACAGGTGATGTATCGGTCATGGTGCTTTCTGTTGCTTCGCCTACCGTTTCCTGAACGGGAAGCTCCGTTGTTACTGGCTCAGGTTCTACCTTAGTTGGTGTTGCCTGATTTTCTGTTGCTTGTGTTTGTTCGGCCTGACTTGTTCCGGCAGGTTCCTGTTCATTGCTGGCTTTCGCCGGTTGCGGGATTCGATTGGCGCTGTATGAACGCTGGAAGAACTGCTTCCATTCATCAGGGTTGTTGTAAGTGCGCAGTGTGTCGAGTTGCTGGTTGCTGATGATGTAGTGGGCATAAGGCGTTTTTTCCAGGGTGCTGAAAATGGAAGCATTGGCCGACACTGCCTTCATGTATTGACTGGCTTCCCAGGCATTTTCGAACGATGAAATGAGCAAGAGGGTTGTTTCGGGCAGGTTGGTGGGCAATACCCGTAAACGTTGGGCGCGGTATTGTTCGTTGTTGAATCGCACCAGGTCGCGCATCACGAAGCCTGTCCGGTAACGGGCTGAATCAATCATCAGCATGTATGAATGAGGAGCATCGTACTGTGCCATAAAGCGCTCGGCCTTTGGCGTTGGTGCCACATAGCCGGCATTGCTGGTTTTAACCACCACAAATTCGCCCTGGGTGCCAGCTTCAACATCGTCTTGTTTCAGGCGGGCCATGAGGGCTTCGGGGCTTTCCAATTCTTCTTCCAGAAATTCACCCGAAGTAAAGCTGCTGTAATTTTTTACAAAGAATTGGAGGTATTCGTTGTACGAGCGGTCGTTCAGCATTTCGCGGTAGTTGTTGTTGGAAATGATGAAGTTGAGAAATTTGATGCCTGCCAACGTTTTGAAGACCCCGGGTTTGCGGATAATGGAAAGGAAATAAATGAGGGCACTTTCCTTTTGGTCGAAATTTCTGACAACCAACAACCTTGTGTCGGGATTGAGGTTCTCGGTTTCAATGTCGAAATCGAGCGTGGTATAATGGTCGATGTTGTAATTGGCAATGTCGAATTTCAGCCGGTTGATGTCGATTTCATCCTTGGAAGGAATGGCAATCACGAAGTAATGCAGCAAGAGCGGATCGGCATCCCATTTGGCCACTATCTCTTCGTTTCCTGCCTGGTTTCGCGGCATCAGTTCCAGGTTCTTGATCACCTCATTCAGGTAACCGGTGTTGATCAGTTCATCGTAATTGGTGAGTTTTTCTTCTTCTACCAGTTTGAGAACACTTTGAGCCAGCTGACTGGTTTCGGCACCGGGATATTGGTTGATGTATTCCTGCAGGGCATCGGCAAAGATCTTATTGTCCATGCCTTTGGTGGTAGCAACCAACTGGATGAACTTTATTTTGGGAAGTAAGGCCGAATCGGGGTCCATGCTTTCTGCCTGTTTGCTCAATTTTATGGCCGATGCATACTGATGATTTTTGTAAGCGTTGAATGCCATGCTGTACAGCGTGTTGACACTGTCTTTCCGGGCTTCTTCTTCCAGGAAGAAATTGGGATTGACCAGGTATTTGGCATAATTGGATTCAGGATAGTCACGAAGGATTTTCTCCCTGAAAATGCTGGCACTGTCGGGTTTTGTCTGGGCCTGGTACAAATCCCACAGGTGAAAATAACTCGGCAGGGCATAGGGATTTTCAGGGTAACGGCGGTTCAGCTCGTTGAAACATTCAATGGAACGTTCATAATCGTTGAAATCGGTTTTAAAAATGGTACCGGCATTGAACAGGGCCTCTTTGATTTTCTGGTGCGACAATGCCATCAGCGAATCATTGTTCGGGATGTCCTGTTTATAAAAGGCCGCGGTAGTTTTGTCGTCAACCCGTGTGATGGTTTCTTCTTCAATCAGGGCTTCCATTTCATCGGCCAGTGGTTCTCCAAATGCATCGGTCATGGAAATGGCTTTGTTTTTACGGCGCCAGTCGTCTTCGTTTTTCCGGCTTCCCCACAGCCGTTCAAATTCTTTTTTTCCATATGAAACGGTCGAAGGGTTGTAGTAATACCAGCTGTTACCGCTGTTGACTCGCATCCGGCTACTGGTAGCCCGTCCGTAAGCCATGTCGTATTCACTGCCGCCACCGTCCATGCTTTCGGTTTCCTGGGCTGCGATTTTTGCTTTTTCGAGGGCAATCCAGCCTTGAATTTTCTGGTCAAGTTCCTGTTCGGACATTCCTGCCAGGGTTTGCAGCGAGTCCTGGGTTTCAATCTCCAGTAGGTTGGTTACCAGAAGGCTTAGACTGGTATGTTTTTCAGCAATGGCTTTGTAGTTGGGATAATTCTGATCAATCTCCACCATGGCGCTATCGTAATACAGGCCTGAGGGGATGTAGGCTTTCTGGTCGAAATAAAGGTCGGCCAGGGTGAGGCAACTCAATGCACGCTGGTGGGAATTGTTGACCGATACCGCTGCCGATTGCTTGTACATTTCAATGGCATCGGTGATTTTTCCTTCGTTGTACAATATGTTCCCAAGGGCAAAATAGATCTGATCGAGGAAGGCCTCATTGCGTTTTTTCTTGCGCATTTTGTTGAGCTGTTTCCGCAATTCCGAAACATTGGCATCGCCCGATAGGGCACTGGCCATGTTGATTTGGGCATTGAAGAGCATCTCGTATTCGGGGCGGCGACGGATCACCTGGCGATAGGTTTCCAGGGCTTTTTGCTTGTTCCCGGTTTCTTCGTACAACTGGGCCAGGATGAAGGTGTAACGCACCTTGCGCTGGTTGCCTTTGATTTTTTTAATACCAATGTCGAGGTAGTGGATGGCTTCGTTGTAGTGTTGCTGTTTCAGATGTAAATCGGCCGCGTTGATGGCCAGTTCCCCTTCGCGATTCTTTGGAAAAAGGTTGTTCCCCTCGAGCGATTCTACCAGTTCCCGGGCCTCGGTATAACGTTCGGCCTCGTTGAAGGTTCTGATCAGCCAAAGGTAAGCATCGTACTGCACCGCATCATCTTTATAAATCCTGATCATTTGAGTGAAAGTGGAAGCAGCCCTGATGTAATCTTTCTGGTACAAATAGGCGCGTCCCATCATCAGGTAGGCATCGTCTACCCATTTGTTGTACTCGGGCTTAACGGGTGTTCGCTTACGGGCATTCTGCTGTTTCCGGTTTTTCTCGGGTGCTGCTGTAATGGAGTGCCGTTTGATGAGTTTGGTGGCTTTTTCGATGGCGGTAGTCATATCGCCCATCACCTGCGTTTCGGTTTCGGGAAGGCTTTCTTTGAAAACAGGCAGAATTTTGGTGTAGTCTTCTTCCACCTGGGTGTCGATCTTTTCCAACCCCATTTTCATGGCCTCGTAGCCATTGAAATAAACGTTGTAATGGGCGTTCAGGTTATGGAAATTCCTGTTCACAAATGTGTTCTTTTCTGTGGAACAGGCCAGCAACACAAAAGTGAGGAGGATCGATAGGGTATATTGATATGGTATGATTCTTTTCAACCTGAAATACTTGTCTCGGAAACTTAAAACTCCGTTTTCAACATTATATTGTTTGCAAGGGGATTTAAGCCATTTTTTCCCTGCAATATTACAAAACTTTGGGCAGAAAGTGTCGTTTGAAACCGGGGATCATTTGCTTTTTGCCTGGCGTTTTAAAGCCAACTGTTTGTTCTCTTCCACCCTGAAACGAACAATTTTTTCAATCAAGGCATAGGGGATTTCACGATTGTAAGGAAACTGTACGGCTCCTTTTGAATTTTTGTAAGCCGAGATTTCTTCGCTGAAAGCACTTAATCCCGAAGGAGCAGGGTAAAAACCAAGGTGTTGCTTGTTGGCAGCAAAATGAACCAGGTTGCCCTCCAGCACATAGGTCGGCATCTGGTATTTGAAGGCTTCGATGGCTTCAGGAGCGGCCTTGCGGATGCTTGCCCGAACTTTCTTTAACATGTCCTGAATCTCTGGACTGAACCGGCCGATGTACTGATCGATTTCGTTTTCCATGTTGCTTGCATTTTGTTAGCGATGAATATAAGCAACAAAACAAAAAAAAAGCCGGATAGTTTCCGGCCTTTATTTGCTTGAGTAACATGAATAAGAGGAAATGCTAATTGATCAATGCCAGTTTGTTTTCAGTATTGCTTTTCAAGGGTTGAAATACCTGCAACCTGGCTTCATCGTGAATGACCTCCGGGAAGAAGCAGGCAATCAGCTTCATCGCTTTTTTTACTCCCGGCTGCTTTTGGGTAATGCACGAATGGTACATAAAGGTTTTGCAGTTCAGCAGTTGGCCATAATCCGAAGTAGGCCTGCTTTGTTGCGCTTCGGGCATTTTGCGCAGACCAAAACCCAGGGCATTGCACTGGTACATCACTTCCACTTTTTTGCCGCGAACCAGGTAACAGCATTCGTCGGCAGCGGGGCATACTTCAATGGTAAATTTTTCGGCAGTATTGGCATAGCTCAGTTCAAATACGTTGTCGGTAATTTGTACCAACTTGTAGGTCTCCAGAAAGGTGTTGCTTTCACCTGAAGCAACCGGTTTTGATGTTGCTTCGATACCAAGCAGCAACAACACCGACAGTAAGATTAAAAATGTTTTCATGGCAAAATGTTTTAATGACTCTTCAAAATTGCGTTAACTCAGCGGGTATTTTTAAAAACATCTTTCAGCAGGATGTTTTTGATCACCAGTGTTCCTGTTCGCTTGATCAATCCATTTTAACCCGATTTGAGTGCAGAAGTTTCAGGGAAGCCACCAACAACCGCCAAAACATCACCAACAACCTTTTTCGAAGGATACACAACGATATACACTGATCGGGAAGTGGTAGTTTTAACCGATTTACCTGACGTTGAACCAGCAATGACCGCTTTTTATGAATAAAACGATGGTTTGAGTAACATTTTGAGTTTTCATCCGACTTATAAGTAGTTCAAGAGCAAGAATGAAACAGCAACAACATACCCGTGAGTACAACCATTTCATCCTGAAGATGAAGGAATATCCCATACTGTTCGATACAGGTTTGTGGTTGATCTTCTTGTTTTTGTTAAGCGGACTGACCAGTCTGAACGGCAGCTGGCCTTTTTCGTTCTACCTTTTGAACATGCTGGTGGCCCTTCCGGCCATGCTCTTGTTTGGGTACACTATGAAAATTTGGGGAAACCGGCTGCTTTTTGAACAGCGGCGTCCGGTGCTGTTTTTTCTGGTTTTCATTGTTCTTACCCTGGCTTGTTCCCTGTTGATTCCTGTACTGCATCATCGCCTTTTTTTCGGCTTGCTTTACCCCAGGGTTTTCGAACCCGGTGTCTGGTTCAACTGGCGGCTGATCCCTCAAAACCTGATCCTGCTTTGGTTTCCCTACTTTATCCTGTCCATCCAGTCCTTGTTCATGCATTGGTTCAAAGCCGAACAGGAAAAACTCATCGTGAAGAACAAACAGTTGCTGGCCGAAATTCAACTGATGAAAATCAAGCTGCATCCTCATTTCCTTTTCAACACCCTTAATAACCTTTATGCCATGGCCTGCAAGGACAATCCCATGACCTCGGAATACATCATGCGTTTGTCGGAACTTTACCGGGTGATGTTGTACGAATGCAACAAGGAGTTTTATCCACTGCTGACCGAATTGAGCCTGATTGAGCATTACATTGAACTGGAAAAAATTCGCTACGATGATCGCCTTGAGGTTAGTATAAATTTCCCCTCAGCCATTTCAGATGAAGTGGTGATTCCGCCCCTGCTCCTTTTTACCTTTGTTGAAAATGCTTTCAAACATGGTTGCCGCAACGAAGTGGGCAAACCATTTGTCAGAATTCAGCTGGAGATCAATGATGATTATTTGTTTTTCAAGGCTGAAAACAGCACCCCCGAACAGGCCATGAAAGCCGCTGAATATGGAGGGATAGGCCTCGATAACACCATGAAGCGGCTGGAACTGATTTACGAAAACGAATATGTACTGGAAAACGGTCGTAGCCCCGGGGGGTATTCCGTATTCCTGAAAATTCCAAAACTGATGATGTTATGATAACTCCCGGATTGAAGCACTTTATTCAAAAGGTTCTTGGCATGGTAAAGCTACGGAGTACGATCCTTTTCCTCTTGCTCACCGGCCTGCTTTCTTGCTCCGACACCCGGCAGGCCGAAAGGCTTTTTGCGCATTTTCTCGACAGGCATGTAGAGCGGATTAAGCCCATCAATAAGAAATACAACGAAGCAGTTTGGGCAACCTATACCGGTAAATCAACCTTTGGTGAATTGTATGATAATGCCCGGATCACCGATTCGTTGTTCAAGGTAATGAGCGAACCCATTGAATACTACCAGGGTTTGCTACACAATGTGTACGACAATGCCAGCGAGGTTGAGTTGTTGTTGAAAATCAAGCAGTCGGGACTAATCAATGATACATTACTGAAACGCGAATTTGTGAATGTTTTCAGGAATTACATCATGAACCAGAATAACTGGAACGAATCGAATGCCATCAAAACTGCCCTGTTTGAATCGTTTTTTGAATTGAAGAAAACGGAAACAGCCTTCTGGGATTCGGCCAAAAGCAGTTCAGGCAATCAGCCCGGGAGAGAATGGATCAAGCGCTTCGCAAGCCTTACCGATCAATTCCGTAACATGGTGGTGACCATGAACCATGAAGTGAAACAATTGGGTTACGACAATTATTACCAATGCATTCTCGATTTTCACGGGGTAGATTATGCCAGTCTGGATGATTTTTGTGAACTCATTGAAAAGGAGACCGAAGCCGATTACCGGGTGTTGCTGCAACTGTGCAGGGAAGATGTTTGCAGGAGATATCAAATTGCTCCTGAGGCCATCAACCCGGAACATTACCGGGTTTGTAACGAAGCCATGGTGGTGCCCGAACCCTGGCAAAAAGAGTATACACAGGATGAAATGCTGGGGATTTTACGCAACTACTTCGCCTTGGGAAATTTTGCCATCGACGACATCATTGGGAACAGTGAAATCTGGTACGATCCCGATAAAGTAAATCAAAGTTTTTTCTTTAGTGCCGATATTGAGAAAGGCGATCACCGCATTTATGCCAACATCAGGCCCAATACCCGCGGAGTGCATGTGATGCTGCACGAATTTGCCCACGCTGTTCATTACAAATATGTGGATCCCAAACTTCCCTATTTGCTGAAAGAGCCTCATTTGGTGACCCTCGAAGGCCTTGGCATCTATTTTAACAACAAGCTTTACAGCTCCGAAAAGCTCCGGAAAATGATGGGCATTGAACAGGAGGCAGGCAATCCTTATTTCGACGAATTTTCGTGCCCATC
>JAFGVJ010000265.1 GCA_016938055.1 Prolixibacteraceae bacterium | reverse complement strand
TTGGCAGGTTTGCCCAGAATTTCATTATCAATCACTACGATGGTGTCGGCAGTAATAATCAAATCATTTTCCGATAGTTTTTCTTCAAAAGGCACTGCTTTTTTCTGTGCAAGGTAAACAGCCACCTCGGAAATCTTAAGATCAGCAGGATAACTTTCATCAACGTTCAGAGCAACAACTTCAAACTTTACACCCAACTCGGCAAGCAATTGTTGCCGTCTGGGTGATTTTGACCCCAGAACAACGCGGTATTTCTTTAAATTATCGAGCATGCTTTTAGAAAGATGAAGTTCGTAAGACTTCGGCATTGATCCATTTTCCCTGAGCCCGCATTACCTGCTCAATCACATCGCGAACGCATCCTTCACCACCGTTCCGGTCTGAAATGTATAAGGAAATGGATTTGATTTCAGTGACGGCATCGGCAGGGCAGGTAGGAATTCCAATTTTTGACATGATTTGGTAATCGGGCAAATCGTCGCCCATGTACATGATTTCACCCGGCTGTAATCCTGTTTTGCGGAGCAAATCGTTGTAGCTCTCTTCCTTGTCAATCGCTGAGAGGTAAATATAGGGTACGCCGAGTTTTTCGTAACGTTTGCGGATGTTTTCGTTTCGGCCGCCCGATATAATGGCGATGGTATAGTCTTTTTGCAGGGCATACCTGATGGCAAAACCATCTTTAAGGTTGGCGGTGCGCATGGGTTCTCCGTTACTGTCGAGCGGAGAAATATCACGCGATAAAACGCCATCGACATCAAAAATAAATCCTTTTACTTTGAGTAATTCTTCTTTAAAGAAAGCCATGTTACTTATTTAGGAAGTTTATGATATTCCATGATGCTGTCACTTAGCATGCTGTAGAGTTTTTTAAATTTGGGCTTTCCCCCCAGCATCGACAGATGATCCTGCATGATGTTTTTGTCGTTTCGAAGGGCAGGTCCTGTTTGGGCAGCCCTGGGAGTCATGCTTTTCACCTTCGAAGCTGTTTCTGAAATCAAGGGGTACAAAATGTCGAAGGGAAGGTCTTTCTCCTGAATGATTTCATTGGCTACCGAATACATGTGGTTGGTAAAGTTACTTACAAATACGGCCGCCAGATGCAATTGCTTGCGTTGTTCCGAATTAATGACCCGCACATCTTTCGAGATGATGGATGCCAGCTCCACCAAAATGGCTTCGTTTGTTGTATTATTGGCTTCGATGCAAAAGGGAATCCGGCTGAAATTCACATCCCTGAATTTGGAAAAAGTTTGCAGGGGATAGAAGACCCCGTAATTGTCCGAAATTTTTTGAAGTTCTTCCATCGGTATACTTCCTGCAGTGTGGGCCACCAGCTTGTTGTTGAAATTTACCGTAGAAATCAGGTCGTACATCACCATATCGCTCACTGAAATCAGATAGATATCGGCATCGGGAGTGATTTTCTCAGCTTTGGTGACGTAATTACAGCCCAGCAAACGAGCCAGCGTTAAAGCACTGGTAACGGTGCGACTGTAAACCTGAACAATCTCAACGCCTTTATTGTGTAGTTCGAGGGCTACTCTGGTCGCCAGGTTCCCGGCTCCTATGATGACTACTTTTTGATTCATATAGTATGTTTAGTGCAAAGATAACAGAACATGAAAAACCAACCTTTGTTTAAACAGTTTCGTTTTGTAAAAATTGAAAGGAAAGACAGCAACTGAAAAGTTTATTGCTCAAAACAAATTTGCTTTTATGATTTTGGATGATCTTGCTTTAACATTGCTTCAAGTTCTTTGGGATCGATTCTTCGGATCTTGAAATTGAGATAAGCAACGGCAATGGACATCAGCGGACTGATCAGGTTGAAAAAGGCATAGGGCAGGTAAGAAATAGTACCAACCCCAAGTACTTTGGCCTGGGTAGCCCCACAGGTGTTCCAGGGAATTAATACGGAGGTCATGGTGCCTGAATCCTCCAGGGTACGGCTCAGTAATTCGGGTTTATAGCCTTTGCGGGCATAGGCGTTTTTAAACATCCTGCCGGGGACCACAATCGAAATGTATTGATCCGATGCTGTGGTATTGAAAAAAATGCATGATACAACCGTAGCTGTCACCAACGATCCGGTCGATTTGGCCTTTTCCACTATGGGACGGGTAATTCTTTCAAGGAAACCTGCGGCTTCCATCACACCACCAAAAATCATGGCCGTTAGTATCAGCCAAACAGTGTTCAACATGCCACGCATGCCCGAGGTGCTAAGCAGTTCATTCACCAGGTTGTTGTTGGTATGAAGCTGGATATCCCCAAACATCGATTGCATCACGCCCTTGTACATTGAAACTATTTTGTCGGGATGATTCCCTATGGCGTGTACAATGTCGGGTTGAAAAAGGATGGCAAACAGTGCTCCCAGCAGCGTGCCAATCATGAGAGACGGGAGGGGTGGTACTTTCATGATAATGATGGCAAACAATAAAACCGGTACCAGGAATAGCAGAGGCGTAGTGTTAAAGGTTGAATCGATGGCCACTTTCACTGCCGAAACATCCACGGCAACAGTTTGGTGGTCATATCCTAGCCCGATGACGAGAAAAATGATCAGCGTAAGGGTCATGGAGGGGACCGTGGTATAGAGCATGTAACGAATGTGTGTGAATAAATCGGTACCTGCCATGGCGGGTGCCAGATTGGTAGTGTCAGACAAAGGTGATATTTTATCCCCGAAATATGCTCCCGAAATGATCGCACCCGCAGCTATGGCTTCACTAAAGCCGAGGGCCTTTCCGATTCCCAGCATGGCTATCCCAATGGTGGCCACAGTGGACCATGAACTTCCTGTAACTACTGATACAATTGAGCATATCACCACAGCTGTTAACAAAAAAACTTTGGGATGAATAATGTCCAATCCATAGTAGATCATCACCGGAACAACACCACTAAGCAGCCAGGTTCCGGCCAGAGACCCAATTAATAAAAGGATGAGCATTGATGGCATGGCTGCACCGATGGTTTTGATAATCCGGTGATTCAGTGCTTCCCATTTAAACCCTAAGCGGTGAGCCAGCACTACACCTAAAGCTGCAGCCAGCATGAGTGCAATTTGATTGGGCCCGTCGAGTACATCGTCAAAAATGAACACATTGGTGGAAAGCATGGCCATTAGAAAGAGGATGGGAACAAGGGCAACAAAGAGTCCGGGTTTTTTCATACAAGGTTTTTTCAGATGGTTCCAGCTGTAAAAGTGTTAAATGCCATTTGAAATTACAAGCGTTCTATGTGCTTATTCATACAATAGACTAGTATAAATTGATTAAATTGGCCAATTCAAGATAAATACCATCCGTCGATTTGACTTTTGTAAATGTTAAAGCTAAATTTAGGAAGGTAAGTGAACTGGTTAAAAGTATATGTCAAGAATACTGACAGGTTTTGTTATTGGCCTTTTCATCATGGTGAATGTATTTGCGCTGCAACCTGCAGATCATTTTTTCATCACTGGGAAAATAAAGGTTGAACAAGGCCTGGTTGATCATACGAACATTCAGGTAACCCGCAATGGTGCCCTGCTCATGAACGTAACGGTGAACCAGACCGGTACTTTTCGTATGAAAGTGGAGCTCAACCACGTTTACCGTTTTCAATTTTCAAAGGAAGGATATTATGGGAAAGTGATTGAAGTGGATACCCATGTACCCGACAATGTTGTTCATGAAAATAACAGTTTTCCTCCTTATCAGCTGGCTGTGATGTTGTTTAAAAAAGTTCCCGGAGTGGAAGACAATGGGTCAGAGCTTGGTCGAATTTCCTACAATCCGAAAATTGATAATTTCGATGCTGAAATGCTTCGTCAAAATGATCCTTTTAAAAGTGATTTGAACCGGATATTGCAGGATGTTCAGCTTGAAAGCAAAAAATATGAAGAACAAAAAAAGAAAAGTAAAAACGAAAAATATCAACAGACAGTTGCCGAAGCCGAACAATTGTACCGGCAAAAACATTACGAAAATGCTATGCAACGTTTTCGCGATGCAGTGTTGATCAATCCACTGATGCAAGATCCCCGCAGGAAAGTGAATGAAATATATGCCTTGTTGGTGGAGGAGCA
>JAFGVJ010000264.1 GCA_016938055.1 Prolixibacteraceae bacterium | reverse complement strand
TTTGGCATAGTTCCACATTTCGGGATCGAACTTGTGCGACAGCCCTTCCATGGTGGTTTTGTATCCGCGTTTATTGGTATATTGAAAATCGTAGCGCGATTCATCGCCATCGACTCTTTTAATGATCTTCCCGGAAGACACAGAGCGGGGTACCAGCAAGCCTTCTTCATCATCGACCAAACCGGTAAAGATTTCGTAGGGACGATTGTCGATCAGTCCGATAAAAGCAATCCACTTTTCACGGTTGTTCTGAAAGCGAACAATATCGGCATCAAGCTCCTCGGGGCGTTTGGTTGGAAATTTTGATAAACCGGTACCATCCTGACTTTTCTTTTTATCGGAAAGCAATACACCCGAACGTGATCCTTCGCGATATACCGTCACACCTTTGCAACCCGATTTCCAGGCTTCTAGATAAACCTGTCCAACCAGTTCCTGTTTGGCATCTTCGGGCATGTTGATGGTAACACTGATGGAGTGATCGACCCATTTTTGAATTCTGCCCTGCATGCGCACCTTACTCAGCCAGTCAACATCGTTGGATGTTGCTCCGTAATAGGGTGATTTCTTCACCATTTTGTCGACTTCTTCAGGTGAATATTTTCGGTTCATGTCGTAGCCGTTCACTTCCATCCAGGTTTTGAATTTGTGATGGAATACAATATATTCTTCCCAGCTATCGCCAACTTCATCCACAAAATCGACTTGTACATCCTTGTCATTGGGGTTCACCTTCCTGCGGCGGCGATACACGGGCAGAAATACCGGTTCGATCCCCGATGTGGTCTGAGTCATCAAGCTGGTGGTACCTGTAGGGGCAATGGTGAGCAAAGCGATGTTGCGACGACCATTTTTCTCCATTTCGGCATACAATTCAGGATCGGCTTCACGGATGCGGTTGATGAAAGGGTTGTGTTTTTCGCGTTTGGCATCGTAAATGGAGAAGGCTCCCCGTTCACTGGCCATCCCGGTGGAAGAACGGTAGGCTTCAATGGTCAATGTTTTATGAATTTCCTCCGAAAAGTCGGTAGCAATTTCACTTCCATATTGCAGGCCCAATGCAGCCAGCATATCACCTTCGGCGGTAATTCCAATACCGGTACGACGGCCTTCAAGGGCTTTGGTTTTAATGTTGTGCCACAACATCAATTCTGTCCGTTTGATTTCTTCAGCTTCGGGATCTTTATCAATTTTCTCAATAATCCCGTCAATTTTCTCCAATTCCAGATCAATGATGTCGTCCATGATGCGCTGAGCCAGCCCTACATGTTTTTTAAACAACGGGAAATTGAATTTTGCCGATTTGGTAAAGGGTTTTTCAACATAGGAATACAGGTTGATGGCCAGCAAGCGGCAGCTGTCGTAGGGGCACAAAGGAATTTCACCACAAGGATTGGTCGAAACGGTACGGTAGCCCAAATCGGCATAACAATCAGGGACCGATTCACGGATGATGGTATCCCAGAAAAGAATCCCGGGCTCAGCCGATTTCCATGCGTTATAAACAATTTTATCCCAGAGTTTCGATGCGTCAATTTCTTTTTGGAAAAGGATCTCTTTACCATCAACCGGATAGGTTTGGACATAAGGAGTACCGCTTTCTACAGAACGCATAAAATCGTCGTCGATTTTCACTGAAACATTTGCTCCGGTCACTTTTCCCTGTTCCATTTTAGCATCGATGAATTGCTCTGAATCGGGGTGTTTGATCAGCACCGATAACATGAGTGCTCCACGGCGTCCATCCTGGGCTACTTCGCGGGTTGAATTGGAATACCTTTCCATGAAAGGAACCAGCCCGGTTGATGTCAGGGCTGAATTCTTCACCGGTGATCCTTTTGGCCGAATGTGTGATAAGTCGTGACCTACGCCTCCCCGACGTTTCATCAACTGAACCTGCTCCTGATCAATTTTCATGATCCCCCCGTAAGAATCAGAATTTCCCTGATTCCCAATCACGAAACAATTGGATAGTGAGGCAACCTGAAAGTCGTTGCCAATACCGGTCATTGGGCCACCCTGTGGTACAATGTATTTGAAGTCTTTTAACACTTCGTAAATATCTTCTTCGCTCAAAGGATTGGCGTACTTACTTTCGATGCGCGCGATCTCGCGGGCTAACCTGCGGTGCATGTCATCGGGGGTTAATTCAAAGATGTTTCCATGGGAATCTTTGAGGGCGTATTTGTTGACCCATACACGGGCGGCCAGGTCGTCTCCTTTGAAATATTTCAACGAGGCTTGATAAACTTCATCGGAAGAGTATATCCTTTTCCTGGTGGTTACGACTTCAACATTCTTCAGCTCCATAGTTTAAGTTTTACTAAAATAGGGGTTTACAATTGCAAAATGGTGGTTGCGATATCTCGGGATTTTATGATTTTAATCGCTATCGAAATTAACACTCGGAAGACAAAGTTGGTGAACTGTATGGACGGAAGTTATTAAGAAGTTTTCAACTTTGGTAGGTCAAATATTTTGCTATCAGCAATTTAAATATTACAAAAACATTAAAAGTTTCCCAAAAAATTCAACCACTGT
>JAFGVJ010000263.1 GCA_016938055.1 Prolixibacteraceae bacterium | reverse complement strand
CCAGCTTGAAATAAAACCTACCCTTTCAATTCTTCTTTTAGAAATTTCCCGGTAATGGATTGTTTGTTTTTGGCCACTTCCTCAGGAGTCCCTGTGGCCACCACCAGTCCGCCCCCGCGACCTCCTTCGGGGCCAATGTCGATGAGATGGTCGGCTACCTTGATCACGTCCATGTTGTGTTCAATCACCACCACGGTATTGCCTTTGTCGGCCAGGCGGTTCAGCACTTCGAGCAACACGCGGATGTCCTCAAAATGAAGGCCGGTAGTGGGTTCATCCAAAATGTACATGGTTTTTCCGGTATCGCGCTTACTTAATTCGCTGGACAACTTCACCCGCTGTGCCTCGCCCCCCGAAATGGTGGTGGATGACTGTCCAAGGGTCAGGTAGCCCAAGCCCACTTCCTGCAGTGTTTTGAGTGTTTTCAGGATTTTGGGATGGCTGTCGAAAAATTCCACGCCCTGGTTGATAGTCATATCGAGTACATCGCTGATGGACTTTCCCTTGTAACGCACTTCGAGTGTTTCGCGGTTGTAGCGTTTCCCGTTGCACTTGTCGCAATGCACGTACACATCGGGCAGGAAGTTCATTTCAATGAGTTTCATGCCGCCGCCCTGGCATTCTTCGCAACGACCGCCTTTCACGTTGAAGGAAAAGCGGCCGGGCTTGTAGCCCCTGATTTTTGCTTCGGGCAAGAGGGTAAACAGATCGCGGATGTCGGAGAAAACGCCGGTATAGGTCACGGGATTGGAACGCGGGGTGCGTCCCAGGGGCGATTGATCCACCTGCACCACCTTGTCGAGGTGCTCCAGACCGTGGATGGCTGCATAAGGCAGGGGATCTTTCAAGGAACGGTAAAAATGCTGGCTCAACAGGGGCTGCAGGGTTTCGTTGATGAGGGTTGATTTGCCGCTCCCCGATACGCCCGTGATACAGATGAATTTTCCAAGGGGAAAGTCAACGCTCACATTTTTCAGGTTATTGCCGGAACAGCCTTCCAAACGGATCAGCTTTCCATTTCCCTCGCGACGCACAGCAGGTACTTCAATTTTTTTCTCTCCCCGCAGGTAGCGCGAAGTCAGGGAATCGCCCTTCAAAATTAAATCGGGTACGCCGGCTGCCATTACTTTTCCACCGTGCCTGCCGGCATGCGGACCCAGGTCTACCACGTAATCGGCGTTCAGCATCATGTCCTTGTCGTGCTCCACCACGATGACGGAGTTACCGGTGTCGCGCAGTTGTTCCAGGGAATTGATGAGCCGCAGGTTATCGCGATGGTGCAGCCCGATGCTGGGTTCATCGAGAATATACAACACATTCACCAACTGGGAACCAATTTGCGTAGCCAGCCTGATGCGTTGCGATTCGCCGCCCGAAAGGCTCTGCGAAGGACGGTCGAGCGCCAGGTATTCCAAGCCCACATCGAGCATGAAGCCCAGACGGTCACGGATCTCCTTGATGACTTCAGTGCCAATCAGTTTTTGTCGCTCCGACAGTTGGCTATCCAGGCTGTTCAGCCATTCCGAGAGTTCTTTCAGATCCATACGGGCCACCTCGGAAATGTTTTTCGCGCCTATTTTGAACCAGAGTGATTCCTGCTTCAGTCGCATGCCCTCGCATTTGGGGCAGGTGGCTTCGCGGATGTATTGGTTGGCCCACTTTTTGGCTTTTTCGGAGTAGGTATCTTCGCGTTGGCTTTCGACATATTTGACCACGCCTTCGTAAGTCATGAAATAATTGATATCGGCACCAAGTGGTGAGTTCTTCAACTGAACCCGGTCACTGGTTCCATACAGTATCTTGTCGAGTGCCTCTTCGGGGATTTCGTCAATGGGGGTTTTCAGGTTGAATCCATAGGGTTCGGCAATGGCTTCGATTTGCCAAAAAATGACAGCATTCCGGTATTTTCCCAAAGGGGCAATGCCTCCCTGGAAGATGTTTTCCTTTTTATCGGGGATGATTTTGTCCATGTCGAGCATGGGAATGACACCCAGCCCGTTACATTTGGGACAAGCTCCCTGGGGGGAATTGAACGAAAAGTGATGGGGAGCGGGCTCATGGTACGACAGCCCCGTGGTGGGACACATCAGGTGTCGGCTGTAATACTTCACCTCACCCGTCTCGTGATCCATGATCATGATCACGCCATCGCCCTGTTTCATGGCCATTTTCACCGAATCGCGCAGGCGTTTGTCCGAAGCATCGTCCACCTTCATTTTGTCCACCACCAATTCGATGAAATGGTTTTTGTAACGGTCGAGTTTCATGCCATGGACCAATTCCTTGACCAGGCCATCGACCCGTACGTTCAGAAAACCTTTTTTGCGGACCTGCTCGAACAATTCACGGTAATGCCCTTTTCGCCCCTTCACCAAGGGTGAAAGAATGAGAATTTTCCGGTTTTCAAATCGTTCACGGATGAGATCAAGTATTTTCTGTTCGGAATACTTCACCATTTTCTCCCCGGTGTTGTAGGAATAAGCCTCGCCAGCCCGGGCATAGAGCAAACGCAGAAAGTCGTAAATTTCGGTAACCGTACCCACCGTGGAACGCGGGTTTTTGTTGGTGGTTTTCTGTTCGATGGAAATAACGGGGCTCAGGCCTGAGATTTCATCCACATCGGGGCGCTCCAGGTTGCCGATGAAGGAGCGGGCATAGGCCGAAAAGGTTTCAATATAACGGCGCTGCCCTTCGGCATAAATGGTATCGAAGGCCAGCGACGATTTTCCGCTACCGCTCAAACCGGTAATCACGGTCAATTTGTTCCGGGGAATGTCCACGTTGATGTTGTGCAGGTTGTGCACCCTGGCACCCCTTACCCTGATGACGGCTTCGTCTTCGATGATATTATCAATTGAATCAGCAACTGTACTGATCGTCTTTTCCTGTTTC
Source organism: Prolixibacteraceae bacterium (assembly GCA_016938055.1). GTDB lineage: Bacteria > Bacteroidota > Bacteroidia > Bacteroidales > Prolixibacteraceae > Roseimarinus. The sequence continues at coordinate 11,408 of JAFGVJ010000263.1, read as the reverse complement.
ATTTTCGGTATTCCTCTTCAGGAATTTTAATTTCGTATTGTTTTCCGGCTTTGTTCATCAGAAACGTTTCACGCAGCCAGGGGTTCAGCATTTTCAGCAATTTATAATTGGTGCCATTTGCTTTGGCAAATTCGGCGAAATCGGTGACCGGGCCATTCACATTTACAAGATGGTAAGGAATTGAGGGATAAAACTCGTCCACTAAAAATCCATAACGGGCAGGATGCTCCATAATGGTTTTCAGGGCCATGATCCTGTAGACATATCGACTGGTTTCTTCATTCAGCAAAAGGTTGTAATAATGGGTCTCCTTTTGACGCTCCACCTGACGGTTGATGCCATTTCGACCAGCATTGTAAGAGGCGGCTACTGTAGTCCAGTCGCCATATTTCGCAAAGGATTCGTGCAAATATTTGCAAGCTGCTTCGGTGGCTTTCTCGAGGTGATACCGTTCATCGACCTCAACAGTTACTTCCAGCCCGTTTTCTTTGGCAGTTTCTTTCATGAACTGCCAGATACCTGCAGCACCGGCAGGCGACTGAGCACGGGGATCGAAGCCACTCTCGGCCAAAGCCAGGTACTTGAAATCATCGGGGATATTGTTGGCTTTCAGGATGGGCTCGATCACTGAAAAATAACGGGGTGCCAATTTGATGAAACGCAGGGTCTGAGAATGGAAATAAACATTTACCATGAGCTCACGGTCGAGACTTTCCCGGACATCAAAGTGCCAGAGGGGGACTCTTTCCCCTGCAAAATACAGGGAATCGGGGATGGGTGGAGGAAGTACCTGCTGAAAAGAAGCCAACTCCTGCTTGCTGCTTTTTCCTGTTTCATCAGCCCCGCTTGCACTGCAATGCCAGGCAGTTAGAATGATTAGCATGGTTATCAGCCAGCGTGTATTGTTTTGATTGTTTCTGCACATAAAATTCATCTCCTTCGAATTTTTTTAATAAAATTGCAACCCACAAAAGTAAGCTAATTCATGAATAATCGTTTGGAAGCCGATGGGAAATCCTTTTGATGATAAAGCCGCCAGCTGGGACGAGAACCCCAGGAGGATCAAACTGGTAGAAAATGTTTGGGCCGATTTGGAAAAACAGCTCGATTTTACCAACATTCGTTCAGTACTCGATTATGGTTGCGGGACGGGTTTGCTGGGATACAAGATGGCCGACAGGGTCCGGCACCTGACCTTTTGCGATGTATCGAAACCCATGCTCGAACAGGTCGAAAGAAAACGTGAACAATATGGGTACAGGCACGTTGAAACCCTTTGGACCGATTTTACCCGTGATCAGCTTCCTGCCAGCAAGTTCGATCTGATTGTTTCGATGCTGGTGCTGCACCATGTTGCAGAACTGGAAAAGTTGTTGATGGCTTTTCATGAGCTGTTGACCCCCAAGGGCTTGTTTGCCTGGATCGATCTGGGTGAAGAAGACGGATCGTTCCACAGTCACGACGAAAGCATTCCTCACAAGGGTTTCAGCAAAAACGGAAAAGAAGCACTGCTCAAGCGCTATGGGATGGAAATGGTATACTACACCAATGCCCTCAAGATCACCAAAGAAATTGAAGGTGTTTACAGAGAATATCCCTTATTTGTGATGCTGGCAAAGAAAAAAAGCCCCCTCTAATTCCCCCAAGGGGGAGAATGATTACCCACCTAAGTCTTTTGAATGATCTCAAAAAGTGCTATTTAAAAATAGTTTGTAATTTTTGGAAAATAACTATTTAAAACCGGTACGATACCCCGCTGAATACTCCGAATGCTGCAGAACGAGTATTGAAATAGGCCTGTGAATTCAAAGAATTCAGCTGAATTTTCAACATGGGTTCAAAGTTCAGGTCCAGTTCATCGGTCAGGGCATAGTTCAAACCCAAACCCAGGCTACTGCTCCAGGTAAGCGGGCGCAAACCTTCGATTTTCCCTGAAGCCACCACCATGTTTTCATCTTCCAGCCGTACGGAATTATCCACCAGAATGTTTGAATTGAATCCTCCGGTAACATGAAGCCCCAGCCTGTTTTGGATCAAGTGATAGCGCAACAGCAGCGGGACTTCGATGTAGCGGGCCATCTGCTTGTAATCGTAATTCTGTGTGGCATTGGGCACCAGGGCGGTCATGGTTTTGGCGGTAGCCACCGAGGCTCCAACTGGCAGTTCGATGTTGGCCAATCCTACCTGAGTATTCAGTATCAGGTTATTGGAATTGTTGGCAGGAAGCACATCGTTGTTGTATGATTCTGTAGCAAAGCCCACATCAGCTCTTTCATTCAACCAGTTATGTCCTAAAAAGGATAAAGCTACCTGTCCGGCGTCCTGAGCAATCTCGGCATAATGTACACCTGAAATTACATCAATTTTATTACCTGTTTCGTAAGCAACACTTAAACCTCCCGAAAAGCGGGTTTGATAGCTGGAAGGCATCTGGTTCATGGCCAGATCAAAACTGGCATCAGCGTTGGTATTGGCGGCCTGATTAAAGCGGTACAATGGTGAGGCACTTACGCCCACTGCCCATCTTTCACTGTTTGGTTCCGAAGTTTCGTGATGCATAGCCTGCAGGTTGGCAGCCATGATGGCCAGGTCGGAGGCTGAGAAAAATTCATCGCCCGGGTGACCGGCCAGTTGCGGAAAATCTGCTTCATGTTCAAGGTTGACAGCAGCCAATGTATGAAGGGCGAAAATCTGTTGTGCAGGCTCAACTGATGATTTTGCATCTTTCGTGATGGTATTTGCCGGAGCAGCAGCCATGAATTGGTTAAACCCGGGCCGATCGAAATGGAAAACCAGGTGCTGCTCTATTTTGGGTTGTTGCAGCCATTGCAGGTCGCGCTGCATGCGGTAATGCTCCAGTTCGGCCATCAGCGTTTGACTGTGATTGGTTTCACCTGACAAGTACCAGCCCAGCAGGAAAGCAAGCAGCAGTGAAGCAGCGCCCGACATGGTCCACAAAAATAGTACCTTCCGGCGCTTTTTTTGGTGACCCATGCTGTTGGAAATACGTTCCCAAACAGCTTGTGACGGAACTACTTCGAAACCCGATAGCTTGTCCCGAAACAGCTGGTCGATATGATTTTCATTATTTTGCATAGGATCTTTCCAAATAACCCATTTCAAATATTTTATCCTGTAATATTTTTCGTGCCCTGGCCAGATTCGATTTCGAAGTGCCCTCGGCTATGTCCATCATTTCAGCAATTTCGTGGTGGTTGTACCCGTCGATGGCATAAAGGTTAAACACCATTTTGTACCTGGGTGGCAACTGTCCAATGATTTCCAGGAGTTGATCAGCATTCATCCGGGCATACACATCTTCGTTCACCGCCTTGTGTTCATAAACGCCCATGTCTTCCACCGTGTGCATCCTGTAACGTTTGCGAAACTTTTCCAGGGCAATGTTTACCATGATGCGTTTCATCCATCCTTCAAAAGAACCTTTGCCGGCAAATTGATCAATTTTGCTGAAGATGGTCACAAAGCCATCGTGAAGGGTATCTTCAGCTTCGGTTTCGTCGCGGGCATAACGCTTGCATACTCCGAACAATAACGGGGCATAAGCTTTATACAACTGCGACTGTGCACTTTGTTTACCGGCCTTACAATCTGCTATCAATTGATCAAGGTTTTCCAAAAGCCTGCTTAAAAAGAAAAAACAAATTAAAGATTGCTAAAGTTATTCCTAATTCATTAAATCTGAAACGTAAACCAATTCATTCAACGTTTCATCAAAAAATAAGGCAAGCGATCCAACTTTCTTCTCTCCCGTCGTAAAACAAAGTACATAATTTCCATCCTGTTCCAGGTTTAGCGCTATGCTGGTGTTATATGAACACATGCAACGGCAATTCCCGGGTACTTTTTCATAATCTCTCACAAAGAGCGTATCAGCTTGTAAGCTTACTTCCATGGCAAGTCCCTGCGGGAGACAGCAATTGAACGAAGCATTCATGTGATCAATCCGATAAGTATGATCACCCGTTGAATAAACCTGATAATAAGCCGTATCCACCTCGGAAACACTTTTCAAACATCCTTGAAAGTCGGTTGAAATCACTTCCAGTTTATTGAATTGTTCCTGTTCATTCACGCAAGCGGATAAAACGAACAAGCCTGCCAGTATTACAATCGTTGCTTTCATTTTTTTCTTGATTGCATGCCCAAGATGAACAGAAGGAATAAAAGGTTGCGTTGCATTCACTCAAGTTCAGATTCATGCCCTAACTTACGCAACCAAAAGTAGTCCAAACCCGTCTGGGATTGAAATCGATAACGCACCATGAACAAAACTATCATTGTAGAACTGCTGATCTTGTTGTTACTGGTAAGTGGATGCAACCAGGAGAACAATGATCCCCTGTTGCCAACCCAGGGCTTGCTAAAAAAGGTGGAGAATGAAAAAGGGGAAGTCATTGCCACCTATACTTACAACAAAAACGGCACCCTTAAGTCCAGCTGTGAATACAACATTTTCTATTACCCGGGGAAAAATGCCGAGTACACCTATACTTACAACAACGAAGGCTTGATGACCGGAAAGAACGGCTTTGAACCTGGAAACCAGATCATGTCGAGCCTGAGCGGAGCCATGGATAAAAATATTACTTGTGAATACATCTATGAGGTGGGAAACAAACGGATACTCAGCATCAAAACCACTTATCAATTTGAAGAATTTGAAGAGCTTAATTACAGCATTCATGTTTTTTACAGTTACCCCGATGATTATACCATTCATGCCGGACAAGTTCATGAAAGGGACACATCAAGTCAACTAAGCAGCTTTATAATTTACCATTTTAATACCGATGGAAACATTGATGAAATTCTATATTGCAGTGATTTTAAAAACACTGACAAGCCCTATCAGCGAGATCAATTCGCTTATGACAACCACCCTGCTCCTTACAATCCAATTCCCGGGCCCCAATCGGTTAACAATGTGCTTACCAAAAAAGTGACTGCATACAACTACAATGAACAAGGAACGCAGTCGGTGGCCTATGTATCGGAATACACCTATACTTACAGTTATAACCGGAACGGGTTTCCCAATAGCGTTACGGAGACCATGCCCAACCAAATATCGAATACCAAATTCTACTACTACCAATGAGAAAAAAAACACCGAAAATGATCCTTGTCCTGATCATCGCCAGCCTTTGCTGGAGCGGATGTAACAAGGTAGAACCCACCAACATTGCATTAAACCTGAAGTCGAAAGCACTGGTGGAAGCCAACAACACCTTCGGTTTCCAGTTTTTTGAGCAGCTGCTCGCCAACGAGGCTGACGACAAAAACCTGATGGTATCCCCGCTCAGTGTAAGCCAGGCCTTATCCATGGCACTCAACGGGGCCAAAGACAATACCTTCATGGAAATGAACAGCGTGCTCGGTTACGAAGGGCTCCCGCTCAGCGATGTGAATGAAAATAACCTGGAATTGTACAATGCACTCATCAAGCACGACCCAAAAGTTGAAATGAATATTTCCAACGCCATTTGGAACCGTAACGACTTCACCCTTAAACCCGATTTCATTAAAAACAATCAAACCTACTTCAATGCCGAGGTGGGCAACTTCGATCCTCAACAACCCAAAAAGGCCATCGATACCATGAACAAATGGGTAAAGGAGAACACCAAAGGGAAGATTGAAAAGATTGTGAACGAAATCAACGATGAAGATGTATTGTTCCTGATCAATGCCATCTATTTCAAAGCCGAATGGAAAACCAAGTTCAAACAAAGCGACACCCTACCTCAGGAATTCACCCTGGATAACGGCACTAAAAAACAGGTGGAAACCATGATTGGCGAAGCCGAACTCACCTATAAAAACGAAACCAAGTATTCCGCCATCAAACTTCCCTACGGATCCGGAAAATTCAACATGATTATCTACCTGCCCGAGGAAGGCTACACCACTTCGGATCTAATCCCTGAACTGGTGAATACCGACTTTGAAACCCTGAATTCCATGACCCCTGTGAAGATGGACCTCTGGTTGCCCAAATTTGAATTCGAATACGAAAATGAGCTCATCAACGAGATGCAGTCGTTGGGAATGCACGATGCCTTCGAACCTTATGCCGCCAACTTTTCCGGAATCAGTGATTTGCAAATCTATATTTCAAGCATTACCCACAAAACCTACATCAAAACCGATGAAGAAGGTAGTGAAGCAGCGGCAGCTACCAAAATTACTTTTGGGCTTACTTCGGTTGGCCCGGGCGAAGTAGTCCGCATCAACCGCTCCTTCCTGTTTGCCATTGTTGAAGAGGATACAAATTCCATCCTATTCATTGGAAAAGTTTACGACCCATCAATATCATAAAACAAAGAACCATGCAAAGAATCGTTTTTAGTTCCATCATCGCGTCCGTTTTCTTCCTGATTTCGTGCAACAAACTGATCGATGATCCAAAACCCATCGAGCTGAACCAAAAATCACAATTGCTGGTCGAAGCCGACAATGACTTTGGAATAGATCTGTTCAGGGAAATCAATGAAACAGAAAGCGGCAACTTCAACATTTCGCCGCTGAGTGTTTCGCTGGCACTGGCCATGACCTACAATGGTGCCGAAGGGGAAACCAAAGCGGCCATGGAAGAAGCTTTGCGATTGAGTGAGCTCACCACCGACGAAATCAACCAGTCGTATCAAAGTCTGGTAAAAGCCTTGCTTGAAGCCGATCCGAAAGTGACACTCGAAATTGCCAAGTCCATCTGGTACCGTCTGGGATACAACGTACTAGACGATTTCAAGACTGTGAACCAGACCTACTACAATGCCGAAGTGAATGAACTCGATTTTGGCCGATCCGATGCCAAAGACATCATGAATGGCTGGATCGAAGACAACACCCATGGTAAAATCAAGGACATGATCAAGGAGATTAATCCTGACCATGTGATGTTCCTGATCAATGCCCTCTATTTTAACGGTGAATGGCAAAACAAATTTGAAAAATCCAACACCCAAAAAAGAGACTTCAACACCTCCGACCTAAAAGTCGTTCAGGTGAACATGATGCAGAAAGAAGATTCGGTGTTGTACATGGCCAACGACCTGTTTACGTCCATTCAAATGCCCTATGGAAGAGGAAATTTCAACATGGTGGTGTTGTTGCCCAACGAAGGAAAAACCTGCAATGAGCTGACTTCAGAATTCAATGCCGAAAATTGGAAGAAATGGATGTCTTCGTTTCAAATGACTTACGACGTGGACATCTGGCTGCCCAAATTTAAAGACGAATACAAGATTAAACTGAACGATGTGCTTTCAGCCATGGGCATGGAACTGGCTTTTACTCCAGCCGCCGATTTTAGCGGTATTAACGGAGAGGGCGACATTTGGATCGATTACGTGCAACACAATACCTTTATCGATGTGAGTGAAAAAGGAACCGAGGCAGCTGCAGCAACTGTGGTTGCGATTGTTGAATTGGCTATGCCTATCAATACCCAATTCCATGCCGACCGTCCGTTTATTTATGCCATTACCGAAAAAGAAACGGGAGCCATCTTGTTTATCGGGAAAATGGCTGAACCTCAATATGATTAAAATGTACTGCCATGAAACTTTAAAATAGTATTCTGCTTATGCTGGCTTTAAGCTTTGTTTCAACAGCCAGCAAAAAGGAAAATGCATAATGCCTTTCCATCCCTTGCTTAAAAAGGAAAATGCTGCAGAAGGAGCAATCCCCATGCAGCATTTTTTATTACCCCCCAGCCCCCTAAAGGGGGAGTTAAATCCCCTAAATCCCCTAAAGGGGACTTCAAGTCCGATTCAATATTCTAATTAAATTTTGAAACATTAACTTGTTAAAGAAATGACTCTTACATATTTTTTCATTCACTAAGCCCCTCCTTGGGAGGGGTTGGGGAGGCTTTTTTCCCCTTCAGGGTGTAGTGACTATTTTCACAAATGAATCACCTCATCGTAGGCAGCGGCGGCGGCTTCCATAATGGCCTCACTCATGGTGGGGTGAGGGTGTATGGTTTTCAGCAGCTCGTGCCCGGTGATTTCCAGCTTGCGGGCTACCACCATCTCGGCGATCATTTCGGTCACGTTGCCGCCAATCATGTGCGCGCCCAACAATTCACCATATTTGGCATCGAAAATCAGTTTCACGAAACCATCTTTCTGGCCGGCAGCACTCGCCTTTCCCGAGGCAGAATAAGGGAATTTACCCACCTTGATTTCGTATCCGGCCTCTTTGGCTTTGGCTTCGGTGAGACCAACCGACGAGATTTCGGGATTGGTATAGGTACAGCCCGGGATATTTTTGTAATCGACCGGGTGCGGGTTGAGCCCCGCAATTTTCTCCACGCAAGTGATGCCTTCGGCCGAGGCCACGTGGGCCAGGGCTGGTCCGCCCACGATGTCGCCAATGGCGTAAACACCTTTTACCGAAGTTTGATAGTACTCATCCACTTTCACCTTGCCGTTCTCAAGCTTCACGCCCACATCTTCCAGTCCAATTCCCTCGAGGTTGGGAGCAATGCCCACGGCCGAAAGGACTATTTCTGCTTCATGCACTTCTTCGCCCTTGGGGGTTTTGATGGTCACCTTGCACATCTTGCCCTTGGTGTCCACTTTCTCAACCGATGAACCCACCAGCACCTTCATTTTGGCCTTTTTGAACGAACGGGCTAATGCTTTCGATACTTCCTCATCTTCGATGGGTACAATGTCGGGCATGAATTCCACCAGGGTAACTTCGGTGCCAATGCTGTTGTAGAAATTGGCAAACTCGCTGCCAATGGCTCCAGAGCCCACCACAATCATCGACTTGGGTTGTTTTTTCAGGGTCATGGCCTGGCGGTAGCCAATGATTTTCTCACCGTCCTGTTTCAGGTTGGGCAACTCGCGCGAACGGGCGCCCGTGGCCAGGATGATGTGTTTGGCTTTGATCACGGTGGCTTTTCCATCGTCGCCGGTAACTTCTACTTCGCCGACCGATTTCAGTTTACCAAAACCATTGATGATGTCGATTTTATTTTTTTTGAACAGGAATTGTACCCCTTTGCTCATACCATCGGCCACGTCGCGGCTACGTTTGATCATGGCTGCAAAATCGGGTGCTATTTCCCCCTTGATGGAGACTCCATAACTTTCGGCATGCCGTACATATTCATAAACCTGAGCGCTTTTCAACAGCGATTTGGTGGGAATACAGCCCCAGTTGAGGCATACGCCGCCGATGTTTTCTTTTTCAACAACGCCCACTTTCAAACCAAGTTGCGCTGCACGTATGGCAGCTACATAGCCTCCGGGGCCACTGCCTATCACGATGAGATCGAAATCCATTGTTCTATTATTTTACTGATTATTTTAAGAATACAATCAAAACGAAAAAACAGCGATTATGTTTATCCGGTGCTGTAGAAAGTAGCTGTTCCTTATAAAATCTGCAGCAACTCCTCCAGTTTGCGAATGGAATAAGTGGGCTCGCCATAAGTGCCATAATCAACCGTTTCGTTGTTGAGCCGGTAAAAAACCTGATCAATGCCGAACCTTTTGGCCCCAACAATGTCGCTTTCCCACGAATCGCCTATCATGAGGCTTTCTTTTTTGCGAGCATTGCTGCTTTTGATGGCGTGCTCAAAAATTTCGCGCGAAGGTTTGGGTGCCTTGATGTCTTCCGAAATGTACACATCGGTAAAGAATTTTTGTAGTCCGGTGTTCACCAGTTTATGGTGCTGCACCTCTTTGAAGCCGTTGGTGATGATGTGCAGGTGGTAACCTTTCTGGCGCAAATGGGTCAGTACCTCGATGGTACCCGGAAACAACTCGGTTTGGGTGGTCATAATTTGCAGATACAGGTCGTCGATGGCAAGAGGGTCAAAACCGGTGAGCACCCCAAAATGGGCCAGACTGTCGGCATGACGTTTCCCGCGCAGCACGTCTTTGGGCATCAACTGATCGCGGTACAATGCCCACAGGTCGGCATTGATACGTGAATACACTTCAAAATACTTTTCGAACGAGGGCAGCAGCGGAGCAATTCCCAGTTGAACAAAAGCAGCTTCCAGTGCCAGGTACGAGTTGGCTTCAAAGTCGTACAGCGTATTGTCGAGATCGAAAAAAAGGTGCTTGTATTTGGGCATGCCTGCTGGTTTTGAGTTGCTAAAATAAAGGTTTCATGTTGAAATTACCAAGCAAAATTGATAAAGTCATTGTTCTTATATCTTTCAGCCTTTACCTACAAAATATGTGCGTGAATATAACAAACCAATCAGCAGCCCATCTGTTTCTATAAAAAATTATTGGCAATGAAACGCATACAATTGTTCGAGTTTGAAGATCAGCCCTGGTTCCCGCATTGGATACGTACCGCCATAACAAGGCTAATTGTGGTATTGAATAAACTGATGGGGGTGAACGAAGTATTGTCGGAATTACTCCACACGGTTTTAGGAAGAATAAAAGCCAACACCATTGTTGACCTGGGCTCAGGCTCGGGCGGATCGATGCCTGAAGTGCTTCAATTGTTGCAGGAAAAACAGGGGAATCATAATTTGCAGTTGGTGCTGACTGATTTATATCCGAGCAGTGAAAACATCGAACGCTTCAATTCCGAAAACCAGCCCAATATTTCATATGCTGAAAAACCGGTCAATGCTGTTCATTTAAACTCGGCTCCCGAGGGACTGAAAACCATGGTGAACTGTTTTCATCACATGCCGCCCAACAAGGCGCGTTCAATTTTGAGCGCTGCTCAGGAAACTAAGCAAACTCTCCTGATTTATGAACTCAGTGATAATGCCATGCCAACCCTCTTGTGGTGGCTTTTTCTTCCGGTTTCGTTCGTGATCATGTTCCTGATGGTTTGGGTGATGACTCCTGCAGTAAGGCCATTAACATTCCGCCAAATCCTCTTCACTTACTTCATTCCTATCATTCCTGTTTTTTATTTTTGGGATGGACAGGCTTCTATGCCACGTACCTACACTTTATCCGATTACGATGAGTTATTGCCTGAAGCAAATCCGGACTACAGTTGGGAAAAAGGCTATGCCCTAAACGATAAAAAGAAAAAGAACGGAACTTACTTGTTAGGGATGCCAAAGCTCAAATAAATGATCCAATTTAAAACTTGTAATTCCAGGTAACCGAAGGCATTACCGGTAGCAAAGTTGCTCCTTTTACCCGATTTTTTTGGATAAAATAGAAGCTGATGTTTTTCCGGTTGTAAAGGTTGTAAACGCTGAACACCCATGAACTCTTTTCTTTGCTTTTGTTGTCGAGATGAAAAGCAAGGTCCAGGTGGTGAACGGCGGGCAAACGCACGTTATTCGGGCTGGGAATGAAATAGTTGAAATCCCGCATCCAGGTATTGTAGCCGTCCAGTTCTTTGGGCAGAATGGCCGGAAGGGTATAGTTCGAAAACGACAGCCT
>JAFGVJ010000262.1 GCA_016938055.1 Prolixibacteraceae bacterium | reverse complement strand
CTCATCGCGAACAAACAAAACGTGGGCTTTTCAAAAGCCAACAACCAGGCCATCCGTTTAGCCAAAGGCCAATATGTTTTGCTGCTCAACCCCGATACAGTGGTGGAAGAAGATACCTTCGAAAAAGTGATCGCCTTTATGGATGCCCACCCCGAAGCTGGCGGACTGGGCGTGAAAATGATCGATGGAAAGGGAAAATTCCTGCCCGAATCGAAACGTGGCCTGCCCACACCCTGGGTAGCTTTTTACAAGATGTTTGGTTTGTCGGCCCTGTTCAAAAAATCCAAAACCTTCGGGAAGTATCACCTTTCCTACCTCAGCGATAACGAAATCCATGAAATTGATGTGCTGGCCGGTGCCTTCATGCTCATGCGCAAAGAAACCCTCGATAAGGTGGGCCTGCTCGATGAAGACTATTTCATGTACGGCGAAGACATTGACTTATCGTACCGCATCACCAAAGGGGGCTACAAAAATTATTATTATCCCGATACCACCATCATCCACTACAAAGGGGAGAGTACCAAAAAAGGTAGCCTGAATTACGTGCGCATGTTTTACAATGCCATGATCATTTTTGCCGAAAAACATTTCTCAAAACAATATGCCGGGTTCTTTTCCCTTTTCATTCACCTGGCCATTTATTTCAGGGCAGCCATTGCCACAGCACACCGCCTGGTCAAAAAACTGTGGTTACCCCTGCTCGATTTTGTGGTTGTTTACCTGGGGTTCCACTTTTTGCTCCCTTTCTGGGAAGATTTCCGCTACGAACCCGGCTATTACCCCTATAGTTTGCTGCTGTATGCAGTGCCAGCGTATATTTTGGTATGGCTGGTGGCCATGTATTATTCAGGGGGTTACGAACGACCGGTAAAGTTGCTGAACAATTACCGGGGTTTAATTTACGGAACACTTTTTATCCTTGTGGTGTATTCCCTGTTGCCCAACAGTGCCCGTTTTTCAAGGGCCATTATTCTGCTGGGATCGGGGCTTTCGCTTGTGTTGATCACCCTGGTGCGCATACTGCTCCATGTTGTGTTGGGCAAAGATTTTACCCTGGGCACCCGTCGTCCCAAGAGGGTAGCCATCATAGGACTGAAAAAGGAAAGCAAAAGGGTGGCCGCCTTGTTGACCCAAACCGGAGTGCTTACCAATCTGGTGGGATTTATTTCTCCCAAACAGAAATTCAAATCGGAACGGTACATGGGAGCCTTGTCGCAAATACACGACATTGTGAGGGTGAACAACATTGAAGAACTGATTTTTTGTTCCGACGATATCAGCTCACAACAAGTGATCAGGACCATGTTGAGCCTGACGGAATTCAACCTCGATTACAAAATTGCCCCGCCCGAGAGCGTCTCCATCATTGGCAGCAATTCCATCGACACTGCCGGCGATTTGTATGTGCTGAATGTGAATGCCATCACCAAAGAAAAGAATAAGAGAAACAAACGTTTGGTAGATGTAGCTGTGGCCTTGCTTTTACTGATACTCTTTCCACTGGTGGTGTGGGCCATGGAAGAACGAGGCGGTTTGTTCCGGAACATCTTTCGGGTGTTGGGCCGAAAATACAGCTGGGTGGGCTATCATCCCCTCCATTCTGAAATGTACCTGGGATTGCCTGTTATTTCAAAAGGCATCCTCAAAACGACCGATCTGCTCGATGCCGAAAAGTTTACCAACGAAACCATCGACCGGATGAACATGCTTTATGCCCGCGACTATCACATGGGCAAGGATCTGGAAATAGTGTTGAAAGCTTTCACCAAACTCGGACAGGAATAATGGCACTCACCAACGGAAATATCACCTTGCGGGCCTTGGAACCCGACGATCTTGAATTGATTTATGCCTGGGAAAACGACCGGGAGGTATGGCGGGTAAGCAATACCCGAACCCCCTTGTCGAAATTTGCTTTGGCCAACTACATCAAAAGCAGCGACCGCGACATCTGGGAAAGCCGGGAGTTACGCCTGATGATTGAAGATGAGGCACAGCAGCCCCTGGGCACCATCGAACTTTTCGATTTTGACCCCTACCATGCCCGTGCCGGTGTGGGCATCATGATCCACAATGCATCCAGCAGGAGGAGAGGCTATGCCACACAGGCCCTTGAACTGCTCATTGACTATGCCCTGAACGAACTGGGCATGGTTCAGCTCTATGCCAACATTGCGGCAGGCAATGAACCCAGCCTGCAACTCTTTGAAAAATTGGGCTTTGTGCTGTCGGGACGAAAAAAACACTGGCTGAAAATTCCCGGAGGCTGGGAGGACGAATACCTGTTTCAGAAGTTTTTAGCCTGAGAAAGGTCACTCAAGCATTGCAGAGAAAGCAGGCACTTCTTTCAAAAAACGGTAGCGTTTCTCCACAAAATCCATCACACAGCAATAATGTTTGATGCCGTTGGTGACCATCAGGTAGGGAACTTTAAGTTCAAGATTATAGGCGGCAATCTGGTCAAAAGTTTGTTGATCGATGTTCACCCCGGGCGCTTTGCACTCCACCAGCAATACCGCTTCGGCCTTTTTATTGTAAGCCACCAGATCGTACCGTAAATTCAGCTTGTTGACTTTAAAACCCCGTTCAACCGACATCAAGCTCACCGGAAATTTTTTGACATCCCTGAGGTAATGAAGGCAGTTTTGACGGACCCATTCTTCGGGGGTCAGGGCCACGTATTTTCGTCGTACCACATCCAGTACGAAAAGCTTTCCGTCCTTTTCCTTCAACTTGTAGTCCGAAGGTGGAAAATTGAGCTCGGGTAATTCAATGGGCATGCCTGGTGTGCTGTTTCGTTCAAAACTAATAAAATTCAGCATCGCGGCTGAAGCAATTTTTGTATTTTTACCAGCAATTCAAAAGAAACTCCGGGCATGAAGTCAAAAGAAGAAATTGTCAAGAACTGGTTACCCCGTTACACGGGGGTTCCCGTTGAAAAATTTTCAAAACACATTTTGCTTACCAATTTTCAGAATTATGTGGAATTGTTTGCTGAAAAATTTGGCGTGGAAATCGATGGTGAAGACCGGAACATGCCTTCGGCTACAGCCAACGGGGTCACCATCATCAATTTTGGCATGGGAAGTCCCAACGCGGCCACCATCATGGACCTGCTCAGTGCCATTCAACCAAAGGCGGTTTTATTTCTGGGAAAATGTGGTGGATTGAAAGCGAAGAACAAGCTGGGTGATTTTATCCTGCCCATCGCGGCCATCCGTCACGATGGTACCTCCAACGACTACCTCCCGCCCGAAATTCCGGCCCTTCCGGCCTTTAACCTGCAACGCGCGGTATCTACCTCCATGCGCGACTTCGAACGTGACTATTACACCGGCGTGGTGTTCACCACCAACAAGCGGGTTTGGGAACACGACGACCGTTTTAAGGAATACCTCCGCACAACACGGGCCATGGCCATCGATATGGAAACCGCCACCATTTTTGTGGCTGGATTTGCCAACTCGATCCCTACCGGTGCCCTGTTGCTGGTGTCCGATCAGCCCATGATCTCCACCGGGGTGAAAACCGATGAGAGTGACCGGATGGTGACTGCCAATTTTGTGAACGACCATTTGGCCATTGGCATCGAAGCCATGCGGATCATCAGCAGTAAGGGCCGTTCAGTGAAACACCTCAAATTTTTTGATGAATGACCTATCACGAAATTCTTCAGCTTTTAGCCAAAAAAATATACCATCCGGTGTACATCCTGATGGGAGAGGAGCCCTATTTTATCGACCAGATCTCGGATTATATTGCCGCCAATGTGCTCGACGAAGGGGAACGCAGCTTTAACCAGACCATCCTGTATGGCAAGGATACCACCATCGACACCATACTGACAGTGGCCAGGCGTTTCCCCATGATGGCTGCCTATCAGGTGGTGATTGTGAAGGAAGCTCAAAACATCAAGGGGCTCGAAGATGACCTGCTTTCGTATGTCGAAAACCCGTTGAAATCGACCATCCTGGTGGTTTGTTACAAATACAAATCGATGGATAAGCGGAAAAAACTGACCAAGGTGGCGGAATCGAAGGGGGTGCTTTTTGAATCGAAAAAGATTTACGAGAACCAACTGAATCCCTGGATACAAAACTATTGCAAAGAAAAAAACTACGCCATTCAGCCCCAGGCATCGGCCATGTTGGCTGAGTTTTTGGGAACCGAAATCAGCAAGGTGGCCAACGAGCTGGATAAATTGATGATCCTGTTACCGGCAGGTTCCACCATTACCCCCGCCGACATTGAAAAAAACATTGGCATCAGCAAGGATTTCAACGTGTTTGAGCTGCAAAATGCCCTGGGGGTAAAAGATGTGCTGAAAGCCAACCGCATTATCAACTATTTTGGCGCCAACCCCAATGCCAACCCGGTACCGCGCACCATTTCCACCTTGTTTGGCTTTTTCAGCAAGCTGCTCAAGTACCACCTCATGGCCGATAAATCGAAAAACAACGTGGTAAAGGAACTGGGTGTTTCTCCTTATTTTGTCGACAGCTATGTGACAGCTGCCCGGAATTATCCGCCTAAAAAGGCCGTGGAAATCATTGCCATCCTGCGGGAGTACGACATGAAATCCAAGGGAATCGGAAACGTATCGTCGAGCACTGCCGACCTGCAGCGCGAGATGATTTATAAAATATTGCACTGATATGACATTAATCCTGATCCTGATTACCCTGGGGGTATCAGTCTATGCCTTTAACGACCGGCGTGTTGCCGACCTGCTGAGTTTGAAACCCAATCTGGTTTACCACCGGCAGCATTTTCACCGCTTACTCAGCCATGCCCTGGTTCATGCCGACTGGTCTCATTTGCTCATCAACATGTATGTGTTGTACATATTCGGGTCGGTGTGTGAAGGCTATTTTGGCGTGGT